>JACPDV010000034.1:1792-7400 GCA_016183835.1 Armatimonadota bacterium | reverse complement strand
AATAATCAGGATCAGTGGGCCGTGTCGTGGGGATCAAGGTGGAGCGGGCGCACAACGCGCGGCTCCGCACCGACCCTGGAGACACTGATGAGCGACCAGAGACGCTGGAAGTACAGCCTGGCGTTGTGGCTGGTGTTGATAGCGCTCCCGGCGATTGCGCTGGCGGGCAACGACAAGCACAAGGGGCACGGCCGAGGCCGCGACCAGGGCCGACAGGCCGAGCACGACCGCGGGTACCGCGGCCGACCTGTCGTGGTCCGCGAGCGCGACGTTGACCACTGGGACAACCGCACCCGCATCCGCACGGTGACGCGGGTGGTCAACAACACGACCTACGTGCCGGTCCGCGCGCCGTTCGAGCAGATGGGCTGCCAGGTCGCCTGGCACCCGGATGTTCAGAAGGCGTACATCGTCTACTCGGACCGCACCCTGATCGTCACGCCTGGCTCCCCGCGGGTGATCGTCGTCAGCAACGGGATGAGCACGCCGGTGGTCTGGGCGCAGCCGCCGATGTACTTCGGCGAGGCGCTGTTCGTGCCGATCCGCCCGGTGGCCTCGGGCCTCGGGATTGGGGTCGGCTTCAACAGCGGCAATGTCGCCCTCGGCGCGAGCTTCTTCATCCCGCTCCGGTGACGTCGAGCCGGAGAGGGCCCGCCTGAGCGCAACACCCGGCGGGACGGAACCGCCTGTCCCGCTGGGTGTTCCGCTCTGGAAGCGGAACGAACCGCTGACTGTTGCGGTTCAGAGACGACGCCGGGGTGCACTCCAGCGCACCGGCGCGTCCAAGAGGGCAAACGACACTCAGTGGCGGGCCGTCGCAGCGGCGGCCCCGCCGGCAGCCTTCCACCGTACCCGGAGTCCTGCCAAACCGACTCAGCGTGGAGGCAGATCATGACCACACCTACCCGATGGACGCATAGCTGTACGCTCCTGCTGACGTTGCTCACAGCAACGGCCGTGGCCCTGGCCGGCAACGAACAGGGCCGGCAGAAGGGCAGGGGCGGTAACCACGGCGCCGTCGCCCACCAGGCCCCTCAGGCCCCTCAGGCCGCCGGGCCGCAGGGGCGCGGCGGCGGACACGCCCACGACGCGACGCCGCAGCAAGGCCGACATTCGGCAGCCAAGCGGCGGCTCCGGTGGCGGCTCCAAGGACCACGGCGGCTCACAGACCCATCGCAGCGGCTCCGGTGGCGGCTCCAAGGACCACGGCGGCGGGTCGCCGGGCCACGGTGACGTGCGCCACGGCAGCGACCGTACCATCCGGCGAGTCGAGCCGAAGGCCCCCGCTCGTGTCGTGACCAGCTCGGAGTGGCACGGCGACAAGGGCCCGCACGCCGACTGGGGCTGGCACGGCGATACGGACTGGCACGGTTACAAGGGCTGGCACGGCGACCGGAGCTGGCACGCCAGCAAGCGCTGGTACACGGAGCGCGTCTTCGCCTCCGATCCTGGCGGCTGGTTCGTCGGCTGGCATGAGCCGGTGCTGGTGACGCGGGTCGTCGAGCGGCCGGTGGTGATCAACACCGTCCAGCACGTCTGGTACAACACCGTGTACGTGCCGGTGCGCGAGCCGTTCATCCAGATCGGCGCGGTGGTGAGCTGGTGGCCCGACCTCTACCTGGGGACCGTGATCTACGGCACCCGCCAGGTGATCTTCGAGCCCTACTCGCCGCACGTGATCATCGTGGAAGACGGCATCTGGTACCCCGACTACTGGGTCGTGGCGCCGGTCGTCTACACGGACGTCCTGTACGTGCCGGTCGAGCCGGTGGCCGCCGGGCTCGGGTTGGCGGTCAACTGGAACAGCGCGACCGGCACCAGTGTCAGCGGAGGGTTCTTCTTCTCCGCGATGTGGTAGACCGTAGAGAGACGCGGCCGGGCGTCGCCCGGCCGCGTCGTCATTTGCCCTTCGCCTTGGGCTTGGGGGCGAGCACCTGGCCGCTGACGGCGTCGATCACGGCGCCGGCCTGGACCCTCTGGTTGTCCTTCCCCTTGGTGCCATTGAGGGCAACGGCCCACACCGGGCCGTCGTCCTTGGCCAGCGGGCTGTGGTCGTAGAGCCGGGCCTCGATCCCGGTCTGGTGGAAGTCCTTGGGGAAGGGCGACAGCGCGGCGAGGGCCGCCTTTTGCCCCTGCTCCGCGTTCAGCTTGGGCGCCACGCTGGTGTCGGGCGGCCGGTACTGATCGAAGCTGACGGGCAGCCCGTTGTCGACCGACAGCACCACGTGCGCGCGCCGGCCGGAGTAATGGTCGCCGGCGCGCCCGTCCCAGAGGAACGCCACGCGGGTCTTGGAGTGGAGCGGGGCGGGGGTCACCTGGCTGTCCTCCACGCCGGCTCCCACCCAGCGCTGGAGCCGCTCCAGCGCGATGCTGCGCAGTTGGGCGTTGGTCACTTCGGCCTTCTTGGCCCCGGTCCAGCGGAGGATCGCCAGTGTCACGAAGCCGCGCTCCTTGTCCACCTCGATGGTGCCGGTGCCGGCCGGGTGCGTGCCGGCCGGCCAGGAGCAGCGGTAGGATCGTGCCGGACTTGGTCGTCACCTGGACGTCGCCCAGGTAGTCCGTCAGAAAGGCCTTGACGGCGTCGGTGGGGCTGGCGGCGGCGGGGGCCCGCACGACTTCCGGTGGCGTGGGCGTCGCGGGCGTGGCGGGCGTCGTGGGCGGGGGGGCCGGCGCCGGCGGCGGCGCCTCCTGGCGGCAGCCCGCGACCGTCAGCGCGACGGCCGCCACGCAAGCCAGCCTCTGCCCCCTCCGGCGACTGTACCCATGACCGAGCATGCTTGTCTCCGTCATCCGCCCGTCGCCAAGCGCGGGCGATTGGTACAGTGCATTCTGTGGCCGCGCGGCTCAGGCGGTGACCTGCTCCGGCTCCCGCCACACCCCGTCCGCCTTGAGCAGGGCGATCAGCTCGGCCACGCCCTGCTCCTGCGGGATGCCCGTCCGCACCTCTTCGCGCCCCCGGTAGAGCGAGATGTTGCCGCCGCCCTTGCCCACGTAGCCGTAGTCGGCGTCGGCCATCTCGCCCGGGCCGTTGACGATGCAGCCCATCACCGCGATGTCCACGCCCACCAGGTGCCGCGTGGCGTTCCGCACCTGGTCGAGCACCTCGGTGATCTCGAACTTGGTCCGCCCGCAGCTCGGGCAGGCGATGTACTCGACCATCGTCTTGCGCATCCCCAGGCCCTGGAGGATGGCGAAGCAGACCGGGATCTCCTGGATGGGGTCCTCGGTCAGCGAGACGCGGATGGTGTCGCCGAAACCCTCGGCCAGGAGCGTACCGATGCCCAGCGTGGACTTGATCCGCGCATACTCGCCGTCGCCGGCCTCGGTCACGCCGAGGTGGAGCGGGTAGTCCATCGCCTCCTCGGCCATGCGCTGGACCATCAGCCGGTTGGCGGCCAGCATCACCTGCACCCGGCTGGCCTTGAGCGAGAGGATCAGGTTCCGGTAGTCGTGCTTCTCGCAGATCCGCAGGTACTCCATGGCCGATTCCACCATGCCCTGCGGGGTGTCGCCCCAGGTCACCAGCATCCGTTCGGCCAGCGAGCCGTGGTTCACGCCGATGCGCATGGCGATGTTCCGCTCGCGGCAGACCCGGATCACCGGCAGGAGCTGCTCCTCGATGGCGGCGCGCTCCTCCTCGTGCTCGTCCTCGGTGTATTCGACCGCGTCGCCGCGCGGCTTGCGAAAAACGAACAGGCCGGGGTTGATGCGCACCTTGTCCACGAACTGGGCCACCTCCACGGCGATGCTGCTGCCCTGGTGGTGCACGTCGGCGACCAGCGGCACGTCGCAGCCGAGCCGCTCGAGCCGGGAGCGGATCACGCCGATGGCGCGCGCCTCGGCCATGTTCGGCGCGGTGACCCGAACGATCTCGCAGCCGGCGCGGGCGAGGTTGACGATCTGGGTCGCGCAGGCGTCCACGTCGCTGGTGTAGGCGGTGGTCATCGACTGCACGGCAATCGGGTGGTCGCCGCCGACGGGCACCTTGCCGACCCACACCACGCGGGTCGGGCGGCGGGGGAAGGTAAGCTCCATGGGGGTCTCCGCGCTGACATTCTAAGGCCGCCGGCTAGATGGACGTGGCGTTCCGGCTGCGATCCTGGTGGCGCTCGAGGGCGAGGGCGATCAGCCTGGCGAGCAGGTCCGGGTAGGGCAGGCCGGAGGCGGCCCAGAGCTTGGGATACATGCTAATGGGCGTGAAGCCCGGGATGGTGTTGCCCTCGTTGAGATACACGCGGTGGTCGCCGCGAGCGACGAAGAAGTCGATCCGCGCCATGCCGGCCAGGTCGAGCGCCCGGTAGGCGGTGAGGGCGATCTGCTGCACTTCGGCGGTCACGGCGGGCGGCAGGTCGGCCGGGATGATGGCTTCGGAGCGGCCGTCGAGGTACTTCGCCTCGTAGTCGTAGAACTCGTTGCAGGGCACGATCTCGCCCGGCACCGAGGCGATCGGCTCGTCGTTGCCGAGCACGCTGACCTCGATCTCGCGCACGTCCTGGAGCCCCTGCTCGACGATGATGCGGCGGTCGAAGCGCGCGGCCTCCGCCAGCGCGGCGTCGAGCTCGGCGGGATGGTGGACCTTGCGGATCCCCACGCTGCTGCCGAGGTTGGCCGGCTTGACGAAGCAAGGATAGCCGAGCGCGGCTACGTCGGCGCGGACGGCGTCGGGCTCGGCCTCCCAGCGCGAGCGGGTGAGCCCGAGGAACCCCGCCTGCGGCACGCCGACGGCGGCGAGGACGTGCTTGGCCAGGATCTTGTCCATGGCCACGGCCGAGCCGGCCACGCCGGAGCCGACGTACGGCACGTCGGCGAGCTCGAGCAGCCCTTGCACGACGCCGTCTTCGCCGTAGGTGCCATGCAGGATGGGGAGGATCACGTCGAGCTGCTGCAGCCAGCCGGCGTTGGTGGTCTCGAACGCGCCGTCGGCGGCGGGCACGAGGCTGCTGGCCCGCGCGGCGGCGACATCGAGGGTGCCCCGCGGCACGTCGCCGTCTTCCTCGCCGGGACCCAGCGCCAGCCGCGCCTCGCGCCGGAGCCGGGGCCAGGCGTCGGCGCCCACGAGCCAGCAGGCGCTGGCCAGTGAGACTTCGTGCTCCCCTGAGCGGCCCCCGAAGATCACGCCGACGCGCAGACGCTCGGGCAAGAGGTTCTCCATTCGGAGTGGGAGTATAGCACGTGGCGCCCGCCGCCCGGGCCGCCCCCGGCGGCTGCGCCGGGGGGACAAAAATAGATGAGCAAGTGGTGTTGGAGGCGCAGGGGGGAACACCTCCGGGGGGTCCACTTGCTCACGAGGCTCATACTAGCGCCACACCTCCAGCTTGTCAACCAAATCCGGGCGTTTCGGCGCGAATTTCTGGCGGACGGCCCCCTAGATTGCCCAGCATTGCCGACCCTATCACCAGGATCATGCCGGCCACTGTTGGTGGCGTAATAGGCTGTTTGTCAAGCGCCAGGAAAAGTGTAGACAAAACAGGAATCAGGTAGGAGAGCAGTCCGATCCGCGCCACGTCGCCCTCCTGGAGGGCGCGATCCCATAGCGCGAAGGCCAGCCCCAGCGCCCCGACCCCCAGGTAGAGGGTCCCCGGCAGCCAGATCCGCCAGGCCGCCCACT
>JACPDV010000034.1:0-1740 GCA_016183835.1 Armatimonadota bacterium | reverse complement strand
GGCGGCGGTCATCGCCGAGAAGAGCGGCAGCCGCCCGGCGCCGGCCGCGCCGTAGCGCCGCAGCAGGCAGCTGAACAGCGCCCACGACACGCCGGCCCAGAACCCGAGCAGGTAGCCCAGCGCGTGCGCCCGGGCCAGGTGAGGGGCATGGCCCTGAGTCACCACCAGTGCCGCCCCCGCGAGCGCCATGAACGCCGCCACCACGATCCGGCCCGGCAGCCTGGTGCCCAGCAGCGGCGCCGAGAGGAGCACCGTGAGCAGCGGCCAGAGGTAGTTGAGGAGGTTGACCTCCACCCGCACATCCGGCGCCGCGGCGAACGCGTGGTAGTAAGCCAGGTAGTAGCTGGTGAAGATCGCGCCCAGGGCCCACGCCGCCCTGCCGCCGCGGAACGCCGCGCCCGGGCGGCCGCGGACGCTCGCGAGGACACCCCCCGTCAGCGCCGCGACGGTGAAGCTGACCGCGGTCACCAGCCAGGGCGGGCCCTGGTTGACCGCGCGCGAGGTGAACAGCGCCGAAGTGGACCAGAGCAGCACGGCGCCCCAGGCGCAGGCGAACGGCGACAGCTTCACGACCCCGCCACCGCCTCTTCCGCTGCCGGCTGCAGCGCCCGCCGGACGATCACCGGGAACGGGTCCACCCGCACGTTGCCCAGCGAGCGGCCGGAGTTCCACTGCTCCACGGCCCCGTTGTCGGCGACGAACAGCTCGAGCGGGTGCCACGGCGAGGCATGCCCGTTGCCCTGCCGTGGGCCCACGAAGTAGGCGGCCGGCGTGATCCGGATGCGGTAGTTCACCGTGCCCTGCAGCGCGGCCAGCCGCTCCATCGCGTCACCGTGCGTGGGGGGCGAGAGCTTGCCGCCCGCGTTGCGCACCGGCCGCCCGCCGAAGGTCACCTGCCAGTGCCGCGCGCCGAGCCGCCCGACCATGTCGGCCATGGCGTCGACGCTGTCGATGGTGGCGGGGGTGACCGAGGTCTCGATGCCGATGGGCAGGCCGATGCCCTGCGCCACGCGGATGCCGTCGATGGTCCAGCCATAGCTGCCCGGCTGCCGCCGGAACCCGTCGTGCACGTCGGCGGTGGGACCGTCGAGGCAGAATGTGATATGGTTGAGCCCGGCGGCCTGGAGCAGCCCGACCAGCCGGGGCGTGGTGCGCGGGGTGCCCGACAGGGTGATCCCCACGGGCAGGCCGAGGCGGTGGGCGTACATCACCAGGAGCGCGATGTCGGTGCGCTTGAGCGGGTCGCCGCCGGTAAGCTGGAGCTCGGGCTGGCCGCTTCGGCGGAGCTGCTCGATCAGGTTGAGCCCCTCCTCGAGCGACAGCTCGTTGGGCGAGGGCGTGTCGAGGATGCGGGTGCGGCAGGGCTGGCAGCACAGGTCGCAGGCGCGGGTGATCTGCCAGATCACCCGCTCCGGGCCGGGAGCGCCGGGCTGCTCCTTGACCGCCGCCAGTTGCGCCAGCCGGGCTGCCTTGTAGCTCATGGTGGTCCGCGGATGAACTCATTCTAGGCTCGGTCACCGGGCCTGTCAACGCGAGCGGAGGATGCCAGCGATGCCTCTGAGCCTGCTCGAGTATGCGGCGGTGCACGGCTGGGTGGCCGCGCTGATCGGCCTGCTGTGCGCCTGGTCGGCGACGCTCAGCGGCGGCTGGGTGGCGCGCTGGAGCTGGCTCCTGGGGCTCCGCCGCGAGCCGCCCGCCGGGCTCGCGCGGCAGTTGCTCCCCGGCGTGGGCGCGGCGCTC
>JACPDV010000554.1 GCA_016183835.1 Armatimonadota bacterium | reverse complement strand
TCTGCGCCGCGGGCCCGCGCGGGTCCGGGATGGAGGAGACCTACCAGCTCACCGGCGCGCTGAAGTACCTGCCGTTCGGCAGACAGGTGGCGCTGGTCACCGATGCGCGGTTCAGCGGGGTGAGCACCGGCGCGTGCGTGGGCCACGTGGGGCCGGAGGCCCTGGACGGCGGTCCGCTGGGGAAACTGCTGGACGGCGATCTGGTGAGCGTGGAGGTGGACTGCGACGAGCTGGACGGGCGCGTGGACCTGGTGGGCTGCAACGGGCGGAAGCAAGGCGCGGCCTGGGGCACGCAGGAGCTGGCGCGGCGTGAATCGAGGCCCGACCTGGCCCCGGACCCCGAGCTGCCGCCCGAGACGCGGCTGTGGGCCGCGTTGCAGGCGGTGGGCGGCGGGACGTGGGGCGGGTGCGTCTACGACGTCGACGCGATCGTGGCGCGGCTCGAGGGCTGACGGTGGACCTGTCGCACATCAAGCTGATCGCCCTCGACTTCGATGGCACGCTGATCGAGCCGGGGTACGTGATCCGCGCCGAGGCGGTCGCGGCGCTGCGGGCGGCGGCGGACGCCGGGGTGCGGACCGCTACCGCGTCGGGCCGGCCGGAGGACAACCAGCGGCTGATCCTCGAGCAGAACGGCCTCGGCGCCGCGACCGGCATCCCGCACGCGCTGACCTGCGACGAGCGCACGGTGTGGCTGCTCGATGGCGACGGCTACCGGCCTCTCGCCGAGTGGAACGACCAAGTGGACCGGGAGTGGCGACGGCTGGAGCCGCTGGCCTCCGGGCTGCTGGCTGAAGCACGCGACGACTGCCTCCGCCGCGGCGTGGTCGCCGAGCCGCACGTCACCGGCGGCGACGTGTTCCGACGGGGGATCGTGGACCTGCGCTTCCCCAGCGTGGAGCTGTGCGCGGGGCACGGCCCGTGGCTGGCCGCGCGGGTGGCGGCGGTGACCGACGAGCTGCGGGTGACCTGGAACTGGCAACTGCTGCAGATCATCCTGGCCTGCGCGGGGAAGGGCAACACGCTGGCGGCGCTGGCGCGGGCGTGGGGTCTGCAGCCCCGGGAGGTGTTGGCGGTGGGGGACCGCAACAACGACACGTCGATGCTGGACGGCAGCGCGGGCCTGACGCCGGCCGCGGTGGCGAACGCGATCCCCGAAATCGTCGACCTGGTGCGGCGGGGCGGGGGCTACGTGGCGGAGGGCGAGCTGGGGGCGGGGGTGGCGGAGATCGTGGGCGCGGTGCTGGCGGCGCGGCGCACTCCTTGGTAAGTCAAATCAAGACCCGACGAACGGGTTGAGGATGGTCAGGCCCCGCACGACCCGCCCGTGTTGGAGGTCCTCGGTGAGCAGCGTGGCGCAGCCGAGGTCGAGGGCGGCGGTGACGATGAGGGCGTCGTACCAGTGGTAGCCCGTTTCGGCTCTGAGTTCGAGGGCACGATCGTAGAACTCACCCGATGGCCAGTGGCGGCAGAGGGGCCGGAGCACCGTCGCCAAGTACTCCCGTGCTCGGCTGACCGTGAAGGGAGCGGCGAACCGTAGCAGTGAGAGGCTGAGGAACTCCTGCACGACTTGGTAGCTGATCACCCCCCGCTGAGTCCTGAGTGCCTGCTGAACCCACCTGTCCGCGATCCCGCGCTTGCTACCCTCCTCGTCGTCGAAGCAGTAGACCAAGACGTTGGTGTCGAGGAAGAACCGGCCGTTCGGCTCAGCCGCGCTCATTCATCTCCTCACGCGTGAACGGCCCGCCCGCACGGACGTCCCGGAGCCGTGTCATCAACGCGAGGTAGCGTCTTACGGCCCTCTCGCCGCCGACGTACATGCAGAGCATGTCGCGCAGGAGTTGGTCCAGGGTGGTGTCGGCCTCCGCCGCGAGGCGCTCCGCCCCGCGGAGGATATCCTCGTCCAGTGTGATCGTGACAGAGGTGTCCATGCCTTCAGTCTACCCCGGTTCCGCGCGACTCGCAACCCGACCGCCGCACGGTCACAATGCCGCCAGCCCCCGCTCCAGGTCCGCCTTCAGGTCCTTCGGGTCCTCCAGCCCCACCGCCAGCCGGAGCAGCGTGTCGGTGTAGCCGAACCGCTCGCGCTCGGCGTCGGTCAGGTCGTGGCGGACCGTGATCCCCGGGTGGATGATGAGGCTCTCTACGCCGCCCAGGCTGGGGGCGAAGAGGATCGTCCCCAGCGCGTTGACGAACCGCGAGATCCCGGCGAGGTCGGTGCGCAGATCGAAGCTCAGCATCCCGCCGTAGCCGTCCATCTGTCGCTTCGCCAGCGCGTGCGTGGGATCGCTCTCCAGCCCGGGGTAGTAGACGCACGACACCTCCGGCCGGCTCTCCAGCCAGCGGGCGAGGGTCAAAGCCGTCTCGTTCTGCCGCTCCACCCTCACGCCGAGGGTCTTGATTCCGCGGAGGATCAGGTAGCACGCCTCGGGGTCGAGCGTGGCACCCAGGTTGATGGAGATGTCGCGAATGGGTTGGAGCACCTCAAGGCTGGCCGCCACCACGCCGCCGAGGACGTCGTTGTGGCCGCCCAGGTACTTGGTCGCGCTGTGGATCACGATGTCGGCGCGGTGCTCCAGCGGGCGCAGGTTGTAGGGCGAGGCGATGGTCGCGTCGACCGCCAGGAGCGCGCCGGCCGCGTGGGTGATGTCCGCCAGCGCCGCGATGTCGATCACCCGCAGGTTGGGGTTCGACGGCACCTCGGCGAAGACGAGTTTGGTGGCCGGTGTGAACGCGGCGCGAACGGCCTCGAGCGGCTCGCGCGAGTCCACCAGATCGGTGCGGATGCCCCAGCGCGGGAGGGTGTCGCTCATGAACCGGAGGCTGCGCTTGTAGCCGTTGTCGGTGACGACGAGATGGTCGCCCTGCCCCAGCGTGGCGAGCAGGACGGCGGTGATAGCGGCCATGCCCGACGCGAGGATCAGCGCGTCTTCGGCGCGGTCGAGCGCGGCCAGCTTGGCCTCGAGGATGCGCCCGGTGGGGTGCGTGGTGCGGCTGTACTCGTAGTGCGGCAAGGTCTTGGCGGAGTACTGATCGAGCACTTCGAGCGACTCGAAGACGAACGGCGCACTGCGGTGGATGGAAGCGGTGAGGGCGCCGGTGACCGGGTCGGGAGACTGGCCCGCGTGCACGATACGGGTGTGGAGACCTTGTTCGGATCGATCCATAGCGAGTTCCTCGGGATGGTCCGCGAGCGCCCCAGTTTGCCCCGAAGGTCGCTTGTTGTCAACGCGCGGTCGGCGCTGCGCGATTGACAACCCGCCCTCGCGGGGATACCATCGACACCCCTTCGGGAAGGTGGTGGAGCCCGGCGATGAGCGACGATCCCAGCGATCAGGAGCGGCGCCGCAAGCAGGTCGAGGACGCGGTGGAGCGCGCCCGCACCGGCGCCAAGCGCGTCGGCGGATGGCTGCGCGACCAGCTCGGCTCGGCGGTGGAGAGCGCTCGGAACAGCGCCGCCGTGCGGCGCAAGATGGACGAGCTGCAGGCCCGCCGCGAGGGCCACCAGCACGACCGCGAGCTGGGCGCGGTCGAGGCGGTTTACGACACCTGGACGGCCGCGCTTCTCGGGGCCATGGACGGGTTCGAGTCCCAGATCGAGGCCGTCCAGCACGGGGTGGACACCATCAACCAGAGCGTCGGCTCGCTGCAGATCCGCGGGGTGGGTGAGGACGATCCGGAAATGCAGGAGTACCGCGGCCACCTGCAGCGGATGCGGGCGCAAGTGAAGACGCTCCACGAACAGACCGTGCCCTTCCGCGAGGAGACCGAACGGATGCAGCGCAGCCGCAACGCCGCCCTGGCGCGAGCCGAGGCAGGGGTCGACCCGCTGGAGAGCATCCTCGCCGACGCCCGGCGGCACGTCGACGAGTCGCGGCAGCGGCTCGGCGGGCTGATCGTGCACCTCGATCAGGAGCCGGCCCAAGACGAGGGGGAGCCGGGCTGATGCGCTACCAGGCTCCGCGCGGCACGCACGACGTGCTCCCCGGCGACGCCGATCCCCAGCAACGCCCCGACGAACGCCTCTTTCGCTCGCACAAGTGGCAGTGGCTCGAGGGCGTGTTCCGCGACGTCTGCGCGCGGTTCGGGGTGGAGGAGATCCGTACGCCCATCTTCGAGGCCACCGGCCTCTTTCGGCGCAGCGTGGGCGAAGAGACCGACATCGTCAGCAAGGAGATGTATGAGTTCGAGGACCGCGGCGGCGAGGACCTGACGCTGCGACCCGAGGGCACGGCCGGGGTGATGCGTGCCATCGTCGAGCACGGGCTGATGGGCGGCGAGGGGCAGCTCCTCAAGGTCTGCTACACCGGCCCCATCTTCCGCTACGAGCGGGCCCAGCGCGGGCGCTACCGGCAGCACCACCAAGTGGGGATCGAGTATCTCGGAGGCGACGGGCCGCAAGTGGATGTGGAGGTGATCGCTCTGGGCCTGACCTACCTTCGCGAGCTCGGGCTGGGCGACGTGGAGCTGCAGATCAACAGCGTCGGCACGCCGGCCTCCCGCCCGGTGCACCGCGAGGCCCTGCGCGACTACCTGCGTCCGCACCTCGATGGCCTGTCGGAGGACAGCCGGAGGCGGTTCGACACCAACCCGCTCCGCGTGCTGGACAGCAAGGCGCCTCAGGACCAGGCGGTGATCGAGGGCGCGCCGGCGATGCTGGACTACCTGGAGCCCGACGCGAAGGCGCACTTCGAGGCGGTGTGCGCGGGGCTGGAGGACATCGGGATCCCGTTCACGGTGAACCGCCGGCTGGTGCGGGGACTCGATTACTACCAGAAGACGGCGTTCGAAGTGGTGCACGGAGCACTGGGGAGTCAGAACGTGGTGCTCGGCGGCGGGCGATATGACGGGCTGGTCGAGTCGCTCGGCGGGCCGGCGGTGCCGGGCGTGGGCTTCGGCTCGGGGATCGAGCGGGCGCTGCTGGTCCTCGAGCAGCTCGAGCGGCCGGGCGGCGAGAGGCGGGTGCCAGTCGCGTACCTGGTGGCGCGGTCGGACTCCGAGCGGCGCTACGCGCAGCGGCTGGCGGCCGAGCTACGGGCGGGTGGCGTGGCGGTCGAGATGGACCTCCTCGGCCGCAGCATGAAGGCGCAGATGCGCGCGGCGAATAGCTGCGGCGCGGCGTATGCGGTGTTTGTGCGCGATGATCTGCTGGAAGCCGGGCAAGTCGCCGTGAAGTGCCTTGAAGACGGCGTGCAGGTCCAGGTGCAGGCGGCTGAACTGGCTGCCTCCCTGAACGGCGAGATGCCAGGCTGACGGCATCGGAGTCGGCGTCAATGGCTGAGTACCACGTTCGCTTCAGCGACGGGCGCGACGGGTGGGTCATCGCGAGGACCCTCGAGCTTCCCGGTGCAGTCAGCCAAGGGCGGACCGTTGAGGAGGCTCGCGAGATGATCGAGGACGCGATCGCGGAACTGCTCGCAAGCTACCGAGAGGATGCTGAGCGCGGAGGCGGCGTCTGGGGGACGGTGCAGGTGGAGGCGTAGAGCAGCTTCTGTCCCCTCTCCCCCCGGGAGAGGGTTAGGGTGAGGGCGGCGCGGGTGCGCACGGCGAGCAGACCCTCACCCCCGCCCTCTCCCGGGGGGAGGGGGGGCACGGACGACACTCGCGGCGTTTGACCAACGCGGGATCGGGAGTGGACACGTGACCGTGAAGGGCTTGGCGGAAGGCTTGGAGGTGCCGGCGGCTGACCTTGCCGCCTGCATGAACGCCCGCTGCCCCGCGTAGCCCATCCCCGGGGCGTGCGGTACGGCCGCCGTCCCACTTCACTTTCGGACGGAAGAAGACCATGCGACGGACACATCATTGCGGAGTTCTGCGGCTGGAGCACGTGGGGAGCCGCGTCTGCCTCTGCGGCTGGGTGCACAGCCGGCGCGATCACGGCGGCGTGATCTTCCTCGACCTGCGCGACCGCACCGGCCTGGCGCAGGTGGTCTGCGACCCGGGCAAGGGCGGGCCGGAGGCCCATGCCGCCGCCGACCAGGTGCGCGCCGAGTACGTTCTGCGGGTCGAAGGCCGCGTCGTCGAGCGCGCGCCGGGCATGGCCAACCCGAAGATCCCCACCGGCGACATCGAGGTCATCGCCGAGTGCGTGGAGGTTCTTAACCGGTCAGAACACCCGCCGTTCGAGATCGACGGCGAGCAGATCAACCCGGAGGCGCGGCTGCGCTACCGCTACATCGATCTCCGTCGGCCGGCCATGCAGCGCAACCTGCAGATCCGCCACGACGCCGCCCAGGCGGCGCGGAAGTACCTCTGCGAGCAGGGCTTTCTGGAGGTCGAGACCCCGCTCCTGCTCAAGGCGACGCCCGAGGGCGCGCGCGACTTCGTGGTGCCGTGCCGCGCCATTCCGGGCACCTTCTATGTGCTGCCGCAGTCGCCGCAGCTCATGAAGCAGACCCTCATGGCCAGCGGCTGCGACCGCTACTTCCAACTCGCCAAGTGCCTGCGCGACGAAGACCTCCGCGCTGACCGGCAGTATGAGCACACGCAGATCGACCTCGAGATGAGCTTTGTCGAGCAGGACGAGCTGCAGGAGACCATCGAGGGGCTGATGCGCGCGGTGTTCGCCTCCGCCGGCATTGACCTGGCGCCCAGCTTCCCGAAGCTGAGCTACGAGGAGGCGATGCGGCGCTACGGCAGCGACAAGCCGGACACGCGCTTCGGCGTGGAGCTGACCGACCTGAGCGACGTGCTGGCCGACGTGGACTTCCGGGTTTTCAAGGAGGCCCTCGCGGCGGGTGGGCAGGTGAAGGGCATCTGCGTGCCGGCCAAGGGGCAGCTCTCCCGGAAGAACATCGACGACCTGACCAGCTTCGCCCGCGACTTCGGCGCCAAGGGGCTGGCCTGGATCGTGGTGGAGGAGGACGGCCTGCGCAGCTCCATCCTCAAGTTCATCCCCGAGGACGTGCAGCAGGCGATGAACGAGCGGATGGGCGGGCAGCCGGGCGACGTGCTGCTCTTCGTGGCCGACCAGCCCAAGGTGGTGGCGGAAGTGCTCGGCCGGCTGCGGGTCAAGCTCGGGCACGAGCTGGGGCTGATCCCCGACGGCCTGCACCACATGCTGTGGGTGACGGACTTCCCGCTCTTCGAGCCGGACGCCGAGAGCCCGACGGGCATCCAGCCGATGCACCATCCCTTCTCGATGCCGCGGCCGGACTGCCTGCAGTACCTGGACACCGAGCCGCTGAAGGTCTACGCGCAGCTCTACGACCTGGTCTACAACGGCGCGGAGTTCGGCTCGGGCAGCATCCGCATCCACGATCCCGATCTGCAAATGCAGGTGTTGAACCTCATCGGCATAGGGCACAGTGAAGCCTACAAGCGCTTCGGGTTCCTGCTGGAGGTGTTCTCCCATGGCGCGCCGCCGCACGGCGGGATCGGGCTGGGGTTCGACCGAATCGTGTCGGTATTGTGCGGGCAGGAGGCGTCGGAGGCGGACATCCGCGAAGTAATCGCCTTCCCCAAAACGAGCACCGGCCGGGATCTGATGCTGGGCTGCCCGTCGCCCCTACCTCAGGAACAGCTCGACCAGCTGTCCCTGCTTTCCGTCGCACCCGTAGCAGCCGCATCGTCGGCAAGTGCGCAAGTCGACTGGGAGGTCGTCAGCCGTACGTGGAGCCTCCAGGCTCGGTCGTTCCAAGGAGATCACAGGTTTGCCGAGCGTGACGTCGCGATGCTATGCGACCTCGTGAACCGTTTCAAGTCTCGAGTCAACGCGCTCGCGGCAGACTCGAGCACCGACTGGATGACGGTGACTGCCGAGCTTCAGCGAATGGACGAGGAAGTTACGCGTGCCGCCGATCCATTGTGCCGTCAGTTGCTGCGGTCATTCGGACCCGACGCTGACTGAGACCAGTTTGGCAACCGCAATCCGGGTTCCGTGACGGATCCGACGCTGTCACCGCCACGGCGGCAGCAGCCGCCGGAACCCGTGCGCCAGCACGACTGCGAGGAACAGCGCATTCCGCGGCAAGACCAGCAGCCACGGCCAGGGCTCCGGCCCCACCGGAGCGTCCGGCTGCTCGAGCTGCCTCTGGAGCCGCTCTGCCAGGCGCCGCATCCACGCCACTGTCCGCGGCCACTCGGCGAGGCCCGCCAACCACTCCTCGGGGATCGCCGAGGCGCCGAGCGTGGCCCCGGCCAGCGCGCCGGTGATGGCGCCCGTCGTGTCGGCGTCGCCCCCCAACAGCACTACCTCCTCCACCGCTTGCCGGAAGTCGTCGGGGTAGCGCAACCAGCAGAACAGCGCCACCGCCACCGTCGGCACCACGTAACCGCGGATCCCCGCTGACTGGCCGATGTCCACGGCGAACTCGGCGGGCGACGCGCCGGCCGCCAAGTGCGCGCGCACCGCTGCCAACGCCGCGAGCAGCTCCGGGTCCGCGGTGGCGCGTTCCAGCTCCGGCAGCACGAGCGCCGTGTCCGCCACGCCGGCCCTCGCGGCAAGGGCGATCAGCAGCGCGCCGTCCACGGCCCGTGGGTCGGTGTGCGTGATCCGGCTGCAGACCTCCACGAATGGTCTCAACTCGTCCGTCCGGTCCGCCAGGAGCACGCCGAGGACCGCAGCGCGCATCGCCGGCCCGTTCCCCGCCGACCAGACGCCGCTCCGCCCCGGGCCGCAGCCGCACAGGAGCCGCAGGCAGGCGCGCGCCGTGGCCTTGCCGATCCCTGCCGGGAACGTGAGGAACCAGCCGCGCAGCCCCCACGCCAGCGCCCGGCCGAAGCCCTCAGCATCGCCTGGCGACCGCAGGAATGCCTGCGCCACCAGCAGTATGTGCTCGGTGTCGTCGCTACACCAGCCACGGCCGAGCCACAGGCGGTGTCGCAGCGGCGGCACGCCGAACCAGGCTCGCGCCCGGCCCGGCGGCAGGCCTTCGCGCGGCAGGCCGATGGCGTCGCCCACCGCCGTGCCGAGGATGACGCCCGCCAGCCGGTCCGGTTCGTCCATCGCGCACCGTCCTCAGAAGGTAGAAACGAGGCCGCCGCCGAAGCTGTCACCCATGCCCGCTCTGACCCGCCGTCAACTGCTCGCCGCCGGCGCCGCCTTGGCCCTGAGCCGGTCGCGAGCCGCCTGTGACCCGCCGAGACATCCGATGCACCAGTACCCCGACTACGCCTGGCTTCGCGGCTTCAGCGTCGTGCCCTCGTGGGGCGCGCGGATCGAGGAGGCCTGGTGGTCGTATCACCCCGACCGCTTCCGCGAAGAGGTGGCCCTCGCCCGCATCGTTCATGCCAACTGCATCCGGCTCTGGATCGAGTTCACCGCCTGGATGGCCGATCCCGCCGGCGTGGAGGAGTTCTTCTTCGACGCGGTCGCCGCCCTCGACGAGCACGGCATGAAGACGATGCCCTGCCTGTTCAACCGCTGGCACGACCACACCTACGACTAGAGGATGTCCCATCGGCAGTTGAAACTTGTCCGGTGGCCCTCATCCTGAACTCTACCTCTACGCCGCCGCCGGCGTCAACGACTGCGCCGAGCGGCTGACCAGCGTGGTCGCGCCGTCCCGTTCCTCCCGCAGCTCCTGGAGCTCCCGCAGCTTCGCATCCAAGACCCACAGGTGCTGGTAGCCCATGATCCGCCGGAAGCTCTTCTCGGTCTCCAGGTACCCCGCCGCCAG
>JACPDV010000565.1:3639-7882 GCA_016183835.1 Armatimonadota bacterium | reverse complement strand
GCAGCCGGCCGGCGTGCGCGGCGTGGTAGAGCAGCTTGCCCGAGCCATCGTAGATGTACAGGTTCACCTGCTCGGGGTCTCGCGGCGCCGCTGCGATTGCCAGGCACTCCGGAGCGCCCGGCCGCAGGCTCACCAGGCAGGCGGCCAGCTCGGTCATCTCGCCGGCGTCGGGGGCCTCCAGCTCCTGGAGCCGTCTGCCGGCGCCGTCGAAGAGACGCAGCTTGTCGCCCTCGCAGTGGATGATGCGCGGCGGGTCCCGGTGTGCCGGCCAAGGGCAGACGGTGAACTGGTCGAAGTAGAGGGCCATGCCCGAGCCGAGACGGGTCTGCAGCAACTGCTTGCCGGCCGCGTCCAGCTCCGTCAGCTCTCCCCCGGCGTCGCTGTGCAGCACCACCGGCTTCCCGTCGCCGTTCACGTCGGCGATCTCCACGTGCCACACGTTGCCGCCGCCCGCGCTCCACCGCTTCGGTGAGCAAGGCCGCCCTGCTCCACGAGCCGCGAACCAGGTACTCACAGCGGCCGTCGCCGTCCATGTCCACCAGCTCGACGCGGCACGTGGTGGGCTTGTACGGCACGTCGCGAAGCTTGGCCCTGTGAGCGTCGAGGAAGACCGCGCCCGTGTCCAGCGCAACGGCCACCGCGGCGCCCGGCGCGGGGTCGACCCGGCCGGTTCGAAGGCCCAGCACCTGCCGGCCCGCGGCCTGGTAGAAGGTCTCACTCGACAGGACACCCGCCCCGGTTCGCACCCCCTCGGCGACCGGCGCAGCGGATCGACGACCCCGGGGGCTGCCGTGCATGAGCTTCGTCACCGCCACGCCGGCCGCGATGCAGACCAGGACCGTGAGCCCCAGCATCAGCCCGCCCGCCGCCCAACACGACCGTTGCATGGTCCCCTCCTTGCCGGCGCACCGCCATGCCCATCAACGGACCGTGCGTTCCCGGCGTTCCGCCGCGGTGGCGGGCCCCCTCACACCATCCACTCCCTCAGCCAGTCCCGCTCGTCGGGCAGGGGCAGGTCGAACGCGCCGCGGGCCGGCCAGCGGTCGACCAGCTCCGCGCCGCGGTAGACCATCACCGTCAGGTCCACGCTCTGCCCCGCCGCCGCCGGGAGCGCGTCGCGCGGCAGGCTCAGCTCGATCAGCTTCCCCACCGCCACCCGCGCCTCGCCCGCCGCGGTGCCCGCCAGGCTCCCCCGCCGCGGCCGCGCCGCCGCGCCGAGGTCCAGCTCGAGCGTCGCCTGGCCGTCCGCGTGGCGCCACTCCAGCCGCACCCGCAGGTCACCGTCGCCCGCCGAGGGATCCAGCTCCAGCGCCAGGTGGGCGTCCGTGTCGTCGAACCCGTAGCGCACCTGCCGGAGCACGGTCTCGAGGTCGCGGGTCATCGCCCCGGCGGCGCCGCGGCCCTCCAGCCGGCCGGCGGCGCGCCACTCGAAGAACCCCGTCTCGCGCCCGTCCAGGACCGGCGTGAAGGGCGCCACCGGCAGGCTCACGGGGCTCGGCGCCGCGAGGCCGGCGATGGGCTCGTCCAGCTCCGCCGGCGGCGTCTGCCCGAGCGCCTCGTAGACTGCCCGCAGGCGGTCGCGGAAAAGCCGGTCCCAGGTGGCGTCGTCGCCGCTGTTGCGGTCGTCGCCGTACCACCAGTACCAGTCGCTCCCCTCGGCGATGTAGAGGTGTTCCCAGGCGGCAGCGCGGTCTTCGTCCGCGAGCCGGGCCTGCCCGGCGACGAGCGCGCGGCGGGTGCGGAAGAGCAGCTCCCAGGCGCGCTGGTCCTCGCGGTGGCCGGCCCAGACGTAGAAGTCGTGGTTGATCCAGGAGCCGGGGAAGACGTGCGGCAGCTCGGCGGCCGGCGGCGTCTCGGCGAGGTGCTCGGAGAAGGTCACCGGCCGCAGCCAGGGGTGGCGGGCCAGCTCGCCGTAGAGCCGGTCGAGGAACTCCCAGCCGTTTTCCTTGTAGGTCTCCCAGCAGTTCTCGCCGTCGAGGATCACGCTGACCACGGGGTGCGGCTGGTCGGAGGCCTGAGCCGCTCGCTCGAGCAGGCCGATCAGGTCGGCGACGGCGTGGGGGGCGTCCCAGCCGGCGTAGTCGAAGCCGATCTTGTCGCTGGCGCGCTGGTGGCGGAAGAAGAGCGCCAGGCTGCCGTGGCGGTAGGGCTGGGCGAAGGCGCTCGGGGAGGCGGGGCGGAGGCTGCGGAAGAGGATCTGCTCGTCGGTGGCGGCCCACTGGAAGCCGGCTGCCTCGGCCAGGGCGAGCGCCGCGTCGGAGACGGAGCCTTCGGACGGCCAGAGGCCGACCGGCTCGCGGCCGAGCAGCTCGGCGCAGAGCGCGCGCCCGCGGCGGAGCTGGGTGGCGGCGTCCTCCGGGATCGCCTCGGCGCCGGGCGGGAGGCGCACGCCGGGCATCGCCACGCGGGCATCCTCGTAGCGGCAGAGGAGCGGCAGGATGGGGTGGTAGTAGGGCGAGGTGGCGAGCTCGATGCGCCCCTCCCGCGCGGCGGCGGCGTAGCGCGGGAGGACCGACGCGAGCGCGGTGTCGAGCGCGGCGAGGAGGCACTCGCGGTCGTCCTCGGTGAAGCCGCGCGCCTTTCTGAGGAGCGAGCCGACCACCGGGTCGGTGCGCCGCAGCCAGGTGCCGCACCAGGCCAGGTGGGCCCACACCTGAAGGTCGCGGAGCTCGGCGTCGGTCCAGCGTGCGGCGCCCTCGGCCGGGTCGGCGCCGCGCCGGGCGAGCAGCTCACGGTAGCGCGCGAAGGGCTCGAGCATGCGCGGCCAGTGGCACCGGAAGCCCTCGCCCAGGAGGCGGATACGCTGGTCGAGCGTCAGCTCGGCGGCGGGCACGCGGGCGAGCTCGAGCAGGGAATCGACCGCCTGGCCGTCGGCATACAGGCGGAGCTGGGCGAGGAGCGAGGGGACGAGGTTGAAGGTCACCCGGACGCCGGGATGCCCGTCGAGGACCGCGCTCATGTCGAGGTAGTCCTTGAGGGCGTGGAGGCGGGTCCAGGGCAGGATCATCCGCCCGCTGCGGGGGTCGGCGTACCACGGCTGGTGCAGGTGCCACAGGAACGCCACCGAAGCCGGACGGCGTGTCGGCATGGGCCGCTATCCATCCCCGCAGACAGCGCGGATTATAGGCCGGGGGCGGCGGCGGCGTCAACGCCGTTGACAGTCGCGCGGGGGGTGGCTATACTCCAGCCAAGCCCTTTCCAGAGAGCGGACGGTGATGAGGCTTTCCGCCTGTGTCGAGATGCTGTTTCGGGAGCGGCCCTTCCTCGAACGGCTCGAGTCGGTGCAAGCAGCGGGTCTGACGGCTTTCGAGTTCTGGGACTACCGCCCCCACGATCTGGCCGCCCTGGCCGACAAGAAGAACGCCCTGGGGCTCGATGTCGCCGCCTTCGTGGGCACGCCCGGTGTGGGGTTCGTCGACCCGGCGCAGCGCGGACTGCTGGTGGACACCTGCGGCGCGGCGTGCGAGGCGGCGCGACAGCTCGACTGCCCGACGCTGATCGTGACCACCGGCAACGAGCGCGAAGGGGTGGCGCGGAGCGAGCAGCACGAGAGCATCGTGGCCGGCCTGCAGGTCCTGGCGCCGGTGGTCGAGGCGGCCGGCGTGACCCTGGCGCTGGAGCCGCTGAACATCCTGGTGGACCACCGCGGGTACTACCTGTGGTCGGCGGACGAGGGGTTCGAGATCCTGCGCGAGGTGGGCAGCGCCAACGTGAAGCTGTTGTTCGACATCTACCACGAGCAGGTGCAGTGCGGCAACGTGCTGCAGCGCATGGAGCGCGACCTCGACCGGATCGGTCACGTGCACCTGGCGGATGTGCCGGGGCGCATGGAGCCGGGCACGGGCGAGCTGAACTACGCGGTGATCCTGCCGCGGCTGAAGGAGATGGGCTACACGGGATTCGCCGGGCTGGAGTGCCGGCCGAGCACGAGCGACCACCCGAGCATCGTGCGGGCCGTGGGTGCACTGCTGCCGTGACCGAGAGCGGCGGCCTGGGCAAACCGGAGCAGCGGTGATGCAGACTCGACGAGGCTGCGACGAGATGGGCACCTATCTGCGGAGGGTCGTGGACTACCTCCGCGGACCGGCGTGCAGTGCGGAGGTGGCGAAGGCGCCCGAGGATCGCGGGGGCGCCGCCGCCACGGCGGAGGAGACGGCGGACTGGGACGCCTGGTTCCTGTTCGACCGGCCCGCCGATGGCGACCGCACCCCGCTGCGGCGCTACGTTGACGACCACCCCGACC
>JACPDV010000565.1:0-3601 GCA_016183835.1 Armatimonadota bacterium | reverse complement strand
ATGGGCGGCGACAGCGGCGTGGTGCTCGACCTGCAGGGGGAAGAGGGTGACTACTACCGCGTGGCGGGCGTCGCCGACCTGCAGCTCGATGCCGAGGCGCTGGTCTCCGCGCGGCTCGTGCGCTGGGACGGGAACCACTATTTTCACGGGCGCGTCGAGCCCTGGCCGCGGAGCCCGCGCGACCTGCTGGGACCGCCGCCGGAGCCCGCTGAGGACGGACGGATGGCGCCGGGCGCCGGATTCGACGGGCTGGTGATGACCCGCCGGCGCTGGCTGCGCGAACGGCGGCTCCGGCCCTGAGACGCGACGCCACGCTGCGGAACCGCCGGGGCCGCCCAAGCGTTGGCCCCTGAGTAGGTCCGCACCACCACGGCTGAGCACCATGTCGGCTTCGTCACCGCGGGATCGGATCCGTCGTCTTGAGGCGCTCTTGAGCGCCGACCCCGACAACGTCTTCCTGCGCCAGGAGCTGCTGCGGCAGCATGCGCGCTGTCTGGAGGCGCTCGACGAGCCGGACGACCGCCTGGAGTGGTGTTTCACGCTCAATCTCGAGGTGCTCTGCGCGCTGAATCCGCGCGACCCGTCGGCCGCGGAGGTGCTGGCGGGCCAGGTGGACCCGGGCTACGAGCCGAGCCCCCCGGACGACCCCGAGGCGGGGGCCGCTTGGCGCCTGGCGCTGGAGGCCATCGAGCGGGGCCGCTCCCAGGAGGCGGAGAAGCCGCTGCGCGCCGCGCTGCTGGCCGCCCCCGACAGCCCCGCGGTGCATGCCTGCTGCGCCCGGCTGCAGCTCGACCGGCTCGGCTACGCCGAGGCGGAGCGGCACCTGCGCTTCGCCCTCTCCCGCGCGCCCGGCGCGGCGCTGCTCCACGCCCTCGTGGGCGAGGCCCTGCGCGGGCAGGGCCGGCCGACGGAGGCCGCCGAAGCCTGCCTCGCGGCCCTGGCGCTCAACCCGCTGTGCACCTCGGCCGAGCAGCAGTTGGTGGAGCTGGGGCCGGAGCTCGGCTACGTCTGGGTGGCGCTGCCGCTCCGGCCGGCGGTGTGGCCGCAGTTCGATGCCGCCGGGCGAAGCTCGCTTCATGCGGCGCCGGAGCTGGGCTGGAGCGTCCGCGGCGCCTGGCGCGACTGGGCCACCGCGGTGCTGCGGCTGTGGCGCGAGCTGCCGCCCGACTGCGCACCGCTGGCGGGCCTGCCACGGGAGCCGGCGTTCCTCACGCAGATCCACCGCGAGCTGCTGCGCGGCTGGCGGCGGCGCCGCCGATGCGGCTCGCGGCGGGGGCTCGAAGCGCGGCTGCTGGACTGGCTGGCGGCGGTCGACGCCGACGGGCTGCTGCCGGCCTACCTCCACTACTCGTACCTGCCCCCGGCCATGGCGGCGGACTTCCGCGCCTGGCGCGAGCGCGAGCCGGAGTCGCTGCCGCGGCTCTACCGGGACCACATGATGCGGCGCGACGGGCTGGACTGGCCCACCCCGCCGGCGGGGCCGGCCGAGGGCCCGCGGTGACTCCCGCAAAGAACGTCCCAGGGCCGGCAGGAGGCCCTGGCGAAACAGCGAATGCGCAGAATCCCCTTGACCGTGACAGGGCAGGAACGCTGCGCGGCCGGCACGCAGCCGCCGGCGGCGCGGCGGCATGGATTCTGTGGCGGCTCCGAACCTTGACGGCGTCTTCATGATTTGGAAACACTTCACCGGTGGAATCGCGCTGGACAGTGGCGCCGTCAATGGCTGGGAGGCGTCCAGCGGCGGTGGTGAGGAGCGCGGCAGCGCGGGAACCTGCGCGGAGTTGACCGCAAGGGTGCCTGTGGTATGCTGTCCTTTTCACCCACGAGATTTTGCGGGCTGGATGGCCCGCTGAAGGGCGGAGCGGTCACCATGCCGGAACAACACGTCAGGGAGCTGACCGTAGCGCAGCTACGGTTGGTGGCACAGAAACTGGGGTTGCGAGGGGCGTCGCGGATGAGCAAGGCCGCCCTGGTGGCCGCGGTGGCCGAGGCGCAGGCCGGGGACACGGCAGAGCAGAGCGGGCTGACGGTCCGCCAGCTCCGGCGCCAGGCGCTGGATCTGGGGATCCACGGCGCGGGCCGGATGCGCAAGGGCGAGCTGATGGAACGGCTCGCCGGCTTGACCGGGCCCTCGAGCGCGCCGCCGAGCCCTGCCGCCGTGGCGCACGAGGAGCCGCAGCCGCCGGCCGACGCGGAGACCTTCGCGTTCCCGGAAACGTACGGCGTTGACAAAGTCGTGCTCCTCCCGCGCGATTCGCGCTACCTGTTCGCCTACTGGGATGTGAGCAACGACACGCGGGCGGAGATCGTGCGCCAGGGGATCACGTCGCCGGACGGTGACTGGCGGCGCGTCCTGCGGCTGCACGACGTCACCGGCGCGCCCGGCGGCGAGGTCGATGGCTCGACCTGGGTCGCCGACCTCGAGCTCGATGACGCAGCGCGGGACTACTACCTCGAGGCGCCCGAAGAGGACCGGCTCTACCGGGTGGAGTTCGGCTACCGCGACGGGGTAGGGACGTTCCTGCGGATCGCCTGCTCCGGGGTGGCGCTGGTGCCGCGCTCCGCGCCGGTGTCACAGTACGATTCGGAGTGGGGCACCCTGGAAGACTTCGAGGAGGCCTACCGGCTCTCCACCGGCGCCAGCGGCCGCGGTACGGACGACGCCACGAGCCGCCTGCGGGGCTTCTTCCAGGCCCACATCTCGTCTGGTCACTTCAGCGCGAGCGCGGGCTCGGGCCGCTGAGCGGCGCTCCAGGAGAAGCCGTCTTGGCTGACACCGCCGGGTCGCTGGCGCTGGTCCTCCACGCCCATCTGCCGTACGTCAGGCACCCCGAATGGCCCCACTTCTTCGAAGAGGACTGGTACTTCGAAGCTTGCTGTGAAACCTACATTCCGCTGCTCAACGTGATGGGCGGATTGAGCAACGACGGCGTGGATTGGCGACTTACCATGTCGCTCACACCCACGTTGCTCAGCATGTGCCGGGACGGGTTGCTGCAGGACCGGGTGCGCGGCTATGCCGAGGAGCGGCGCGAGCTCGCGGACCGCGAGGTGTACCGGCTCCGAAACGAACCGGACATGCAGGCGCTCGCGGTGATGTACCGTGATCATTACGAGGGCTGCCTGGGAGTCCTAGCGCGCTGCGGCAGCGACCTCAGCCGCGAGTTCGATGCCTTCGAGCGCGCGGGGCATCTCGAGATCGTCACCTGTGGCGCCACGCACGGCTACTTCCCCCTCCTGGGGCTTCCTCCCCAGGCCGTCCGGGCCCAGGTGCAGGTGGCGGTGCAGCTCCACCAGAGCGTGTTCGGCCGCGCGCCGCGCGGGATCTGGCTCCCCGAGTGCGGCTACCTGCCGGGGCACGAGCGGTACCTGCACGAGGCCGGCCTGCGCTACTTCTTCGTCGAGGCCCACGGCGTGCTGTTCGGCTGTCCGCGGCCGCGCTTCGGCACCTACGCGCCGGTGGTCTGCGACGGCGCGCCGGTGGCGGCCTTCGGCCGCGACGTCGAATCCAGCAAGCAGGTGTGGAGCAGCAAAGAGGGCTACCCGGGCGACTACTGGTACCGCGAGTTCTACCGTGACGTCGGCTGGGACCTCGACCACG
>JACPDV010000558.1 GCA_016183835.1 Armatimonadota bacterium | reverse complement strand
GGCTGGATCGCCCAGCCGCCGCCCGTGCCGCCGCAGATCACGATGGTGTAGGGCTCCGCGTGCATCCGGGTCGGCAGCCAGGCCTGCACCTGCCGCGCGGCCCGAGGGATGTTCTCCTGGATGCACTGCAGCACGTCCGGCTTCTGGTTGGCGGCGTAGTAGACGACCACCCCGCCCAGGTTCTGCTCCCGCTCCGGGAAGATGCCCACGCCGCCGATGTGTGGCAGCTTGCCGTCGCCGCCCGCCGCCGGTCTGCCGCCGGCCAGCCAGGTGAGCGTCTCGCGCAGCGTCACCAGCTTGACGTCGCGCACATCGGGCGGGTCGGTGCCGGCGGGGTTGAACGGGTGCGCGCCCTCGGCGACGATGATCCGGCCCCGGCCGAGGGTCCGCCGCGCCCGCACCGGCTGACCGCCCGCGCCGCGCGCCAACGCCTCCCACCCGTCGCCCAGCCGGAGCACCGCCGCCGGGCCGCTCGGCGCCCTCTCCTGCACGCTCGTGTAGCGGCAGTCGAGCGTGTCGAGGAAGCGGTTGAGGCTCCAGCCGTCTGCCGCGGCGGGATCGGGCGGACGCGTGCCGCAGACCAGCAGCCCGCCGCCACCCTCGACGAACGCGCGCAGCGCCGCTTGTTCCTCGGCGGTGTACGCCTGCGCGTTCAGATCCTGCTGGAACAGGACCACCACGTTGAACTCGGCCGCGGGCCACCAGGCGAACGGCTCCAGCTCGTCGACGGAGAGCCTCACGCGGCATGGCCGGCCGGGCGTGAGCACGCTGTCGAGCGCGGCCAGGCTGGTGCACGCGCGGAAGCCCTGTCCGCGCATCTGGTCGCGCAGGCCCCAGAGGACCACGAACTGCGTCTGATGCCCCTGGTCGATCAGCACGTTGATCCCACGGTCGTTCGGCGGCGGGCCCTCGCTGCTGACGGTGTAGCCGGCGGCGTCCTTGACCGGGATGGTCTCGCCGCGGGTCATGTACGCCTCGGCCTTGCGGCGCAGCTCGGCCTGCACGGTGAGGGCGCGAAGGGTGGCCGCGATGCGGGCCTGCAGCGCCTTGCCTACCGGCGGGAGCAGGAGCGCCTTGCCGCCGATCACCTGCCGCTCGAGCCCCGGTCCGCTCCAGGCCACGCCCGCGTGGTTGCCGCCGCCGCCCTGCTTCTGGAGCACGCGGAGGAGGTAGCGGCGGCCGGCCTCGAGGCGGACGGGCGCGGACTTCTGCTCGGGAGTGGCGTCCCACTGCTGTGGCGCGGTCCAGCCGCTGACGACGGCGATGCGCTTGAGGCGAGCGGGCGACGCATCGGCGGAGAGCCACAGCTCGCCGCCGTCGTCGCTGGCGAGCCAGAAGGTGAACTCGCCGGTCCTGGGCGGGCTGAGGAGGGTGCTGGTGCGGGTGCCGTAGCTGTCGCCGAGGCCGTCGAAGGAGAGCTGCGGGAGGATCCGCACGCCATCGGGCGGGCCGATGTACTTCGGGCTGGCGGTGAGCTCGGCGACGCCGTTGCCGGGGAGGCCCGACCAGATCTCGAGCAGGGCGCCCGGCGCGGCGAAGGCGGCGGGGGCGAGCAGTTGAGCGGCAAGCAGGGGAGCGGTGAGCTGGGGCAGGCGCATGGCGGCACCTCGGGCCGGTCGCTCGCGTGGCGTTCGGAGACCGGCGGCGGGATCCTCCGGGCTTGCGCGGCGCGGCACCGCCGCCGCAGCGCCACGAGCCCGGCCCTGAGCCGCGTGGCACGGGCAGTCCGCTGCCCGTGTCCGGCTGCGGCGCGCCGTTGCTTCCTCGGGAGACACTGGCAGAGGACTGGCAGTGCCACACGGCCGCCGTCACGCGATGCTGGGTCCAAGGGCTGCTGTGGATGGAGGTTGGATTGCGTCCGGCCTTGGGAGGTGGCGTCCGGCGGACGCGGAAGCATCGGCGTGCCAACGGGGGTACCGCCATGCGCGCGAGCCTGCTCGTCTCGTCCGCGTTCTGCGCTATCGGCCTGCTCACCGCCGCCGGGGCGACCACGGTCACCATCGACGCGGAGAAGAACGACTGCCCGATCGACATGGGGCAGAAGGCCGTGCCGGTGAAGCTCGGTCCGGGGCAGTGGGTCATCCACGTCAAGGGCGACCTGTTCTACGGCAGTACGAACGAGATAACGGAGGCGCCCTGTCAAGAGGTGCTGCTCAACACGGATCCCTCTGCCGTGCGGTCTGGCGGACTGCCCGTGGCCATGCTCCGAATCGGTTGGGATGGCGGCGTCGAGGTGCGTCGCACCACCACGGCTTATCTGTTTCTCGCCGACCGCTCCACCAAAGACAACAGCGGCTCCGTCGCGGTGACTTTCTCGCCTCGCTTTGACAGCTCGCCCGTCAAGAGCTACCGCGTTGATGCCGTCAAGAACTGCTATGAGCTGGACTTGGATCGGCGTGCGGTGGTGCTGAACCTTCAGCCCGGCATCTACGACGTGTGCCTGAAGCGGTCGACACTCGAGTACGCCGACCGCGCGGTCCCGCTGGAGGAGCAACCGGACCAGGTGGTGATCGACTGCAACCAGGCCCGCGTGGGCGAGGCCTGCGAAGGCGGTCAGTCGCTGGGCACCATCGTGCTCGCCACGATTGGCGACTCCGCCCACATCTCCGTCTCGGAGGCGACGACGGTACGCCTCTACTTCGCCCATTCCAGAGCGCGCACTTACCGGGGCAAGCTATCCGTAACGGTCTGTTCGGGCGGGGACATGTGGGACTGAACGGCGCCGGAGAGGCAGGAGTGTTGCGCGACAACATCGAACCGCGGTCCATGCCGCCCCACGACCTGCCCGATCTCCGCGCCATCCCGCCCGACCTGGTCACCCCGCCCATGCTCGACGCCGACCCCGCTCCCGGCCGCCGCGTCCGGCAGACCCTCCCCGAGTACCGCCACACGCAGGTCCACCACGCCCTCTACCTCCCCACCGACTGGGCGCCCGGCGGCCGCTTCCCCGTGCTGGTCGAGTACGCCGGCAACGGCGGCTACCGCAACGAGTATGGCGACGAATCCCACGGCGTGGTGGAGGGCAGCAACCTGGGCTACGGCATCTCGGGCGGCGAGGGGTTCCTCTGGCTCTGCCTGCCGTTCGTCGGCGCGGACGGCGCCAACCAGACGCAGTGGTGGGGCGACATCGAAGCGACCTGCGACTACTGCCGCCAGGCGGTGCGGTTCGTCTGCGTGGAGTACGGCGGCGACGCCGAGCGGGTGATCCTCTGCGGCTTCTCACGCGGGGCAATGGCGTGCGGCTATGTGGGCCTGCACGACGACGCAACGGCGGCGCTGTGGTGCGGGTTCGTGGCGTACAGCCATTGGGATGGGGCAGACGAGCGGTTCGCCTACACGGGCTCGGACTGGGCGTCGGCCCAGGAGCGGCTGAAGAGGTTGGACGGCCGGCCGGCGTTCATCTGCCACGAGGGCGGCACGACGGCGACCGAGGCCTACCTGCGGAGCACGCGGATCGAGGCGCCGTTCACGTTCATGGACACGGGCTTCCGGAACCACAACGACGCGTGGGTGCTGCGCGACTGCCCGGCGCGGCGGGCGTTGAGGGAGTGGGTCGCAGGCGTGGTTGGGCGGCGGGCGTTGGGGTACAATCATCTGAGTGTGGAGGCGTGAGATGGCGGCTTTGCACCTGGAACCGTTGCCCGATGACCTGCTGCGCTGGCTGGAAGATCGGGCCTCGGCCAACCGGTCGTCCGCGTCTTCGGAGGCGGTGGCGTTGCTGGAGCAGGCGCGGCATGGCGAGGAAGGGCGCCGTCGGCACGCTGCGGCTCTAGAGCGACTGCGGGCAGCCAGGCTGGCTCTGCCGGACGGTGCTCCGGATAGCGTCGAGCTGGTCCGCGAAGGGCGCCAGCGCTGAGTGTCGCGATCCCCGGCCTCATCCTGGACGCCAGCGTGGGGGTCAAGCTGGTGCTGACAGAGCCGTACAGCGAGCTCGCCGCGGGGATCGTCTCGTTGCCGCTCCAGCACCCTGACATGCGCTTGGTGGTGCCGGACCTCTTCGACCTCGAATGCGCCAATGTGCTCTGGAAACGAGCGAAGCGCGGCGACCTCCCGACGGCCTCTGTGCTGCCGAGCCTGCAAGCGATCTCGGATCTCGCTCTGAAGCGTGTACCCGTCGGCACGCTCTTGCGGGACGCCACGGCGTTCGCTCTGACGACCGGCATCACCGTGTACGACGCCTGTTACGCGGCGCTGGCGGTCGCTGAGGGCCTGCCCCTCGTGTCTGCCGATGAGCGGTTGGTCCAGGTCCTCGCCGGATCGGCCTGCCAAGCCATCTGGCTGGCCAACTGGCCGCGCACCCCGTAGGGCTGCACGGCCGCCGATCGGGCGGCCTGGCCCAGAGCGGGTGGTGGGGTGAATCGTCGGGGATTGGCCTGGAAACGCTTGACTTTCGCGGGAACTTGCGCGCAATATGGTCCTGTTTCGGGTCGAACGGCCGGATTCGGTAGTGGAGGGCGAGCGATGTTGATCGAGTTCAGCGTGGCGAATTACCGCTCGTTCCGGGAGAAGGTGACGCTGAGCATGGTGGCGTCGGAGCGGGACAAGACGCTGCCGGGGAACACGTTCGAGACGGGGCTGACCGACGCCAAAGGCCGCCCTCTGAGCCCAAAGAGGCTGCTGAAGAGCGCGGCGGTGTATGGCGCGAATGCTTCGGGGAAGACGAATCTGCTCGGCGCGCTCGACTTTATGGTTCTGAGGGTGCTCGGGCACGAGCATCTCGGCCGGCCCCACGCGCCCGAGCGTTTCCGGCTAGACCCAGCCTGCCGCGATCAGCCGTCCGATTTCGAGATCGCGTTCATCCAAGACGGGCAGCAATACAGCTACAGCTTCAGTCTCGACGGCGAGAAGGTCGTCGAGGAATGGCTAGAGGCAGGGCGACGCCTGCTCTTCGAACGAGCGTCCGACGGAGCGATCAAGTTCGGAGATTCTTGGCGGGGCGAAGCGCAGCGTCTGGCTTCTCGAGTCGGCGCTGAGCGGCTGTTTCTCACTGTAGCTGCGGAGTTCCAGAACCCCACAGCGGGTCCGGCTGCCGAGTGGTTCCGGCATCGAATAGGCTCCATCTCGAATGCACCGGAGCTTGGACCCGAGATGCAGATGTCAATGGAGATGCTGCGGGACATGCCCGACGGTGACGGGCTGGTTTTGAGTTTTCTTACGGCTGCGGACCTCGGCATCGCCGGCATCACCGCCGAGGAGCGCGAGGTGTCAGCGCACCCTGGTTGGAGGGAGATGCCGGCCTGGTACCACAACCTCGCGCTGCTGATGGAGGGACGAGGTGTCGGTGCGCGCGGTGAAACGTACCTCGTTCCAAAGATGCTACACAGGGCGCTGGACGGCTCGGACGAAGCGTTCGACCTGGAGGCCGAGTCGGCTGGCACTACGCGGCTCCTGTCCTTGGTAGCGCCATTCATGTGGCTGTTGAGCTCGAATGCGTTGCTCGTCTTTGACGAGTTCGATGCCAAGCTACACCCTCTCGTCTCCCGCCATCTGCTGCACATTGTCCACAAGGTGCAGGCGCGACCGCAGATCGTCTTTGCCACCCACGACACCAGCCTGTTGGATACTGAGTTGCTCCGCGCCGACCAAGTCTGGTTCACCGAAAAGCGGCGAAACGGCTCGACCGACCTCTATTCGCTCGCCGAGTTCAAGAAGGTCAGGGGGCTGACGAACACCCGCAGCGGCTACATGACCGGTCGCTACGGCGCTGTCCCGTTCATCAGGGAGTGGGACCGTGGCGCGACGGCAAGCTGAGCAACGACGACGCACCGCCCGGCGCGGCGCGCCGACACGTGCCCCCAAGGCGCGCTTCCTTGTTGTCTGCGAGGGCGAGAAGACAGAGCCGCTGTACTTCAGGTCGCTCCGCGATGAGCGCGGCCTACTTCCGGTGGAGGTCGAGGTGCTCGGACCGGAGACCGGTACCGATCCGAGGAATCTAGTCGACAACGCTGCCAGCAGGCAACGGCGCGCCCGACGAGGAGACGACCCCTACGACCAAGTGTGGTGTGTGTTCGACCGCGACCAGCACGACCACATCCCCGAAGCCACGGACCGCGCTCGCCAGCTCGGCATCGAGGTCGCCTTCTCCAGCCCTTGCTTCGAGCTCTGGTACCTGCTCCACTTCCGCTACTCGACCGCCCACATCGAGCGCGACAAAGCCGCCCGCGAGCTGAACGGCTTGGTGGAAGGCGGCTACGAGAAGTACCGACCCGACGTCTACGCCCTCCTCCTCGACTCCCAACCCACCGCCATCACCAACGCCCAATGCCTCCGCGCCCACCACGACGCCGTGAACGACGGCCGCCCCGAGAACCCCTGGACCAACGTCGACCAGCTCGTCACTACCCTCAACGCCCTCGCCGACAGCCCCTGACGGCAGGACCTGCTCAGCCCTCCGCGAACCCGCCCCCGCGGAGCCCATCCATGCCCGCCCTCGCCCTCCTCCTCTGTCTCGCCGCGCCCGTCACCCTCCAGAGCCCGCGCGCCAAGCTGGTCTACGACCTCGAGCGCGGCGTCTTCTCGCTCCTCGACCGCGCCTCCGGCGAGATCACTGTGGGCTCCGCCGCCACACGCTTCGGCGAGTGGAGCACCGACCAGCCGGGCCGGCTCAACACCGCCACCACCAGCCGCGTCCTCGACGACCTCAGCAGCGGCACGGCTCTGCACCTCAGGAGCGCCCTCGCCGGACAGCCCACCGTTTTCCTCGACCTCACCCTCTACAATCCTGGCTTCATCACGCTCAACGCCGGGCTCGCCAACGCCACGTTCGAAGCCGTCCAGCTCAAGGAGTACCACCCCCTCTCCGGGGCCACCGCCTTCCCCGCCGCCAGCCCCAAGCTCGCCTGCCGCACGCTCAACGGCCCCGGCGGATCACCAGCGGCGGGAAGCGGCGCAGTTTGGTCATGGGCGGACTGTCGTACACCGACTTCGTCAAGTTCGCTCGCTCGGGCAACGCCGGCACGCCCGAAGCGCGGAAGGCCGAGCTGATGCGCCACTGGCCGCTCCCCGGGCGGGTCGTCGCCTACCTGGACTGCGGCGAGGCCGTCCGCGACGGCGCCGAAGACGCCCCGCGCCTGCGACTCGCCAACGGCACCCCGTTCGTCTGGGGCGGCTCACAAGACGCCGCGCCGCCGCAGTACGGGTCGGTCGACTTCGCGTACGACGGGCTGGCCTACGAGGCAGCCGGTCTCGACCCAGCCAAGCGCTACGTGGTCGGCTGGTCGTGGTGGGACTACGACGGCAACGGCCGCACCGAGGCGGTGCGCTGCGGCGAGGCCGTACTCCTGCAGAAGACGCTCCTGCCCACGTGGAAGAAGAGCCAGCCGCCCGAGGAGCGCGCCGCGGTCCTGCCGCCCGGAACCTACGCCGGCGGCAGCGCGAAGGTCGTCTTCACCGACGAGGCCACGGTGTCCAACGCCGTCGTGAGCGAGATCTGGCTCTGGGAGCTGGATCCGGAACCGGAGGGCGCACGCCGTGCGCCCCTACCGGAGGCGTTGGCGCACGGCGCGCCGGTGCAGACCGTGGCGCAGCCCGACCGGGTCGACGGCCCCGTGGGGCTCGACCTGTATGCCAGGGACCCGGTCGGCCATCAGGTGGGTTCGGAGCTCTACTTTCCCGATGACCGGTTCTACCTCGACGCCGGGACCGCCGACCCGTTCGAAGCGCTCGAGGCCTACGGCCGGCGGCTGCGAGCCGTGATGGGCGCGCCGAACCCCTACGACTTCCCCACCGTCTGCGCCTGGTACGTGGGCCTCTTCGCTTGGCCGGCCGGCAACCAGCCCGAGCGGAGCAAGTACAAGATCGCCACCAGCGCCGGCCTGGTGGAGGAGATGCAGAAGTGCCGCGACAGCGGGTTCCTGAGTTACTCCCGTGCGGCCATGCGGCTGGTGCCCGACACCTACGTGGCGGACAGCGAGCAGGGCTGGTGGGACGACGAGCACTGGCAGAAGCACCTTCACTACACCGCGCCGTACGAGACCACGGCGGAGTACTGCGCCGGCGTGCGCGAGGCGGGCGGGCTGCCGTTCACCTACTTCCAGAGCGACCGCCAGGCCGACGACTTCCGCCTCGAGCACCCCGGCTGGCTCCTCGGCCATGACCCGAAGCGCACCCTCGACTACACGCACCCCGGCGCGGTCGAGCACCTGCAGCGGGTCTACGCCAACCTCCGCGCGGGCGGCATGAAGGGGATGATGTTCGACTACCCCGACGGCCTCTGGGGGCAGCTCACGCAGGGCGGCTTCAGCGACCGGAAGGCCACCGCCGCGTTCGTGTACCGGTGGTTCCTGCAACTCGCCAAGGAGGGTCTCGGACCGGACTCGTGGATTCACGAGCGGATCCTCGGCGACCCGCTATCCGACCTGACCATCGGCGTGGCGGATTCGCAGCGGGTGTGGGGCGACACCTCGGCCATCACGCCGGAGATGGTCTCGCGCTGCGGCCTGCGCTGGTACAAGAGCCGGGTGGTGATGGCCTACGACATGGATGCCAAGAACCTGCTCAACGGCTGGCAGCGGCCCGGGTTCGAGGTGGCGGACCAGGATGGGCGGCGGATGCTGTTGACCATGGCCTACGTGGCAGCGAGCCGGCTGCTGCTGGCCACCTCGTTCAGAGACATGCCGCCCGAGGTGCTCCACGACCTGGAGCGCACGTCCCCGTACCCGAAGGCGCCGCAGAGCGCGCGGCCGGTGGACATGCTGGTGGCCGACGGCTGGCCGCGGGTCTACGACTACGCCGTCACGCCGGGGTGGCACCAGGTGACCCTGTTCAACCACCAGGAGCCGGCGCAGGAGCGGACGATCGCCGTGCCGTTCAGCGGTGAACCGGCGAACGGCGCGCTGGGTCTGGATCCGAGCGGCGAATACCACCTCTGCGACTTCTGGAACGAGCGCTACGCCGGGCGGGTGAAGGGCGATGGCAAGCTCACTCAGACCCTGCGGCCGGGTGAAGCGCGGATGCTGTCGGTGCACCGGGTCGAGCCGAACCCGCAGTTCCTCTCGACCAACCGCCACGTCATGCAAGGCGTCCTCGACCTGCCGCGGCGGCCCGCCTGGGACGGGAAGTCGCGGACGCTCAGCGGGAGCGCGCTGGTGGTGGGCGGCGAGCCGTTCCGGATCATGCTCGCGCCCAACGGCTGGCGGGCGGTGGGTGGCACGGCCTTCCAGGCCGTGGGGGACCATGGGCAGGATGCCCATGTCACGGCGCGGATCGAGCCGGAGGCTGACGGGCTGACGACGCTGGTGCTGACGAGCCCGGCCAACGCCGAGGTGGCCTGGAGCGTGTCCTTCAGCAAGTGAGAGGCCCGGGCGGAGGGACGGCGAACCCGCGGGCGGGAGTCCTCGCCATGCCGCGCCTGCGCCTTGGCACGTCGACCTACTCGTTCTGGCACTTCACCCCCGAGAAGGTGCCCATCGAGATCGTGCTCCGCCACGCCCGGGCGATGGACCTGGACGGCGTCGAGATCCTCCACCAGCAGATAGAGTCCGAGGAGCCCGCCTACGTCAACTGCCTCAAGCGCGAGGCGCTCCGGTTGGGGCTGGATCTCTATTGCCTCTCCATCCACCAGGACTTCGTCTGGCCCGACGCCGCGCAACGCAGGGAGCACGTAGCGCACACACTGCGCTGCATCGACCTGGCGCACGAGCTGGGTGCGCCGTGCATCCGCCTCAACTCCGGTCGCTGGGGCACCGCCGGGAGCTTCGACGCGCTGATGGCCGCGCGCGGCATCGAGACCCCACTCCCCGGTTGCACCGACGAAGACGCCTTCGACTGGTGCATCGGCTGCATCGAGGAGTGCCTCCCGCGCGCCGAGGCGATGGGCGTGGTGCTGGGGCTGGAGAACCACTGGGGGCTGACCTTCCGCCTCGAGGGCATGGAGCGGATCTTCAGCGCGCTCGACAGCCCCTGGCTGGCGGCGATCCTGGACACCGGCAACTTCCTCGAAGACCCCTACCCGCTGCTCGAGCGCCTCGCACCACGGGCGATCGTGGTCCACGCCAAGACCTACTTCGGCGGCGGCGAATGGTACACACTGGAGCTCGACTACCGCCGCATCGCGGCGATCCTGGCCGGCGTCGGGTTTCAGGGCTACGTGTCCATCGAGATGGAGGGCCGTGAAGATCCCTTGACGGCCATGCCGAAGTCGGTGGCGTGGCTGCGCGAGTGCTTCTCCGGTCCCCACGCTGCGCCTTGAGCGACCTGCCGTGACAGGGGGCTACCTGCCGATGGGCCAGCGCTCGAGCAACGTCGTCGATGGCCCGGGCAGTTCCAGCGTCACCTCCGTGCCCTCGCCCACCACCTCGCCGGTCAGCGCATCGGTCAGCCGCTCGGGCCGCGGCAACTTGATGGAGCACCGCCCGCCGACCGCGGTGTGGAGTATCAGCAGCGTGCTGTCGGCCTGCACCAGCACGTCCGGACGCGTGACGTAGCGGTGCACGCCGGACTGCTCCAGCACCGCCGTCAGGACCGGCACCGGCAGCGCCGCCAGGGCCGAGTAGAACACCGGTGTTGAGCCGTCGTTGGCCGCGAGCAGGCTCTGCGTGCCCTGGATCGTGAGGCACGTCTGCGGCAGGCCGGGGCCGTCGTAGAGCCGCACCTCGCTGTGCCGCACAGGGCCGTGGAGCGCCGCCAGATCGCGCAGGCGCAGGGTCCCCGCGCGGCCGCCCGGCGCCGCGTAGAGCACCAGCTTCAGCCCCGTCAGCGGGAAGCGGATGCGCTCCGCCGGGCCCTTGTACCAGGGCGCCTTGCTGAACCCGGCAAGCGCCAGGTTCCAGGTCTGCGGCGTCCCGCTCAGCGGCTGCACCGCGCCGGCGAACTCCGCCGCGTCGGCGTCCTTCACCACCACCCGCAGCCCCGTGCCGACCAGCGCCTCGGTGGCGGTCACCGTCAGGCCGAGCCCGTCGCACGTCTCGACGGCCGCCTTCAGGTGCACGTCGCTCCAGCCGTCGGTGGTGGCCACGCGCCAGTCGATGCCGCCCTCGGCCGCGGTCACCTCGAACTGCGAATAGGAGCGCTGCATGGTCTCCGCGTCGCGCGGGTTGTACCAGCTCGCCGGGTCGGCCGCCGCGGCGAGGGGCGTACGCTCGGCCGGCTCCAGCTCGTCCACCGCGCGCAGCGGCAAGCCGGCGGTGAACGGCACCTCCGGTGCGACCAACGACTCCGACGCCGTGACGCCTTCGCCCTGCAACTCCACCGGCACGCCGGTCAGGTCGCGCACCAGCTCCGGCCCGAAGCTCCGGCCGTCGGTGATGCCCGGCGCCCAGAGCCAGATCGCCGCGCGGCCCGCGACAGCGCGCTTGAGCACCGCCCGCTGCGCGGCGTCCGCCTGCAGCACGTCGAGGAACACCAGCACCTTGTAGCGGCGCAGGTCGGCCCGGGCGAGCTGGCTGAGGAGGATGAAGTCGAACGGCGCGCCGGTGCGGTGCAGGGCGCCGGTGACGCGGTCCACCAGGGCGTAGTGGGTGCGCATGGCCGGCCCGTCGGCGACGTAGTAGCAGCCCTCGGGATCGGCGACCAGCGCCACCTGTGCCACGTCCGACGCGGGCCGCCGGAGCCGCCGCTCGGCGAGCTGGTAGAGGCCCCTGATCTCGCCGATCAGCGCCGGGTCGTCGTACCACCCGCCGCCGCCGGAGGCGCCGAAGTCGCACCACCACAGCGCCGTGCGGTGGATCAACGCCGTGCCGAACATACGCCGGGTCGCGGCGATGCTGGACGCCACATCGGGTGCCCGGCCGTACTCGTCCACCGGGTGGAGGCTGGTGCGGGTGTCGTCCTCGATCATGTGCGCCTTGCCGGCCAGGGCGAAGGCGTCCACCACGGCGCGGGTGCGGCCGTCGTCGCCCATCAGCCGGTGACTGTAGTCGTAGGGCGCGGCGAAGTAGTCGATGGCCGGCGAGCCGAGCAGCTTCGGCAGCTCGAGGTGCCCGCCCTGGGTCTGCGGCGGCACGCCCTCGTAGTCACGCCCTCGTAGTAGCCGTAGAAGGCGCCGGCCAGCGCGCGCCCGCCGGTGAGATCCTTGGTCAGCCCGCAGAACTGCTCCACGCGTTGCGCGGTCAACTCCTGCTGGCAGCGGTAGTAGTCGATGGCCCAAGCCTGCTGACGCGGGTCGCGGAGGCCGAGGGCGGCGGCGGCCACGCGCGGCTCGGCGTGCGGCACTTCGGCGGTGGCGAGCATGACCCGCGGGTCGGCCCAGGCGGCCTGCAGCTTCGCGTCGCTGCGGTACTTGCGGGCCAGCCAGCCGCGGAAGTGCCGCGTCATGGCGGCGCCGATGTCGGGCATCTGCTCCGTCCAGCTCCCGTAGTAGTGCCACTCGGTGTAGATGCCGTAGCCGGGCTGGTAGCCGATGATGCGCTTGCCCCACGGCTGGCCCTCGAGGTGCTTGAGGCAGCGCCGCCACAGGTCGGCGGAGTCGTCGAACCAGGCTGACGAGGCGAGCGAAGGCACACGCACGCGGAGCGCCTCGTCGGTGGAGTTGTAGTCGTCGCCGGCGGCGTAGCGCACCAGGTCGTCCGGATTCTGGTCCATCCACCAGGTGGGCGGCACGAGGTGGAGCACGAGGACCAGGTAGGCCCGAGGGTCGGTGGCCAGGTAGGCGCGAACGACCTCGTCGAGCCGAGAGAAGTCGTAGACGCCGGGCTTCGGCCGGCAGGCGGCGAGGTGGTAGTAGGCAGCGAAGACGTGCACGCCGGCGTCGCGGAAGAGCGCGATCTGCCGCGCGCCGTGGTCGGTGAGCGGGTCCACGGTGCCGCGATAGAGGAGCGGCGGGCGTGCGCGGCCGTCGATGCGCAAGGCGCAGTGGTCGTTCTCCTGCACGAACCGCGCGGCGGCGTCCTTCTCGCGGTCGAGGCCGGGCGGCAGGGCGATCCGCTGCGCGCGCCAGGCGGCGTACTCGGCGGCCTCGCCGGGGGAGAGGAAGGGCTCCATGTCGAAGGCGGGGTGTCGGTACCAGGGCGGGGCGAAAACGTTGCCGACAATCCGGGCGTCGGGCCAGGCGCGGTCGTCGAAGCCGGGCGCGTCCCAGCCGGCGGCCGGCTCTTTGGCGGCGCGCCAGGTCGTGTCGGAGTAGAGCCGCAGGGACTTGCGGTCGGCGGTGGTGATCTCGGCGCTGAGGATCAGCCCGCCCACGCCGATGGAGTTCATCACGGCGAAGCCGAGGACGTTCTCACCAGGCTTCAGAACGGACGTGAGGTCGTAGAGGCTGCCGTCACGGCCGTTCCCGGCGGGGCGGGGCGCTGGCTGGCCGTTGATGGTGAAGGTGGCGCCGTCGTCCCAGCGCGCGCGGAGGGTAGCCCTGGTGGGCGCGGCTTCGAGCGTGAAACTGCGGCGGAGGTAGCGGGTCTGCCCGGCGCCTTGGACGGCGGGGTCCTCGGGGTACCAGATCCAGTTGGCCTTGGTAGCGGGCTCGGCGAGGGCGGCGGCGGCGAGCAGTAGGAGCCCCAGCACCAGCCATCCTGCCCCCTCTCCCCCCGGGAGAGGGTTGGGGTGAGAGCTCGTTTGGTGTCGGCCCGGGTGACCCAAACACCCCGCGCGGGCCGGCACGATCGGACCCTCACCCCCGCCCTCTCCCGGCGGGAGAGGGAGTCCCGGACGCCGTGTACCGAACATCCCGTCACTCCTTCCCCGGCCGCGCCCCCGCCGCCCGGCATTCGCCGAGGATCGCTTGGAAGCTCTCCGCCCACCGGTCCGGCGGCACGTCCTCGGTGATCCCGATCAGGAACCCGCGCCCGTCGCCCGCGTCGGCGAGGAGCCGCCGCGTGGTCTCGGCGATGATCTCCTTCGAGGCCAGGTGCATCGAGCTGGGGAAGTTGATCCACAGCGCCTTGTCCGGCCACGCCTCGCGCGCCTGGGCCACGGTCATGTCACAGTCCGGCGAAGGCGTGAAGGCCTCGACGTAGTCCAGCCCGCTGACCGCGATCAGGTCGGCCCAGAGCCGGCAGTTGTCGTCCAGGTGGCTGCCGACGAGCTTCCCGCCGCGGTGCAGCACCGCGCAGGTCTCCTGGAACTGCGGCAGGATGTACTGCTCGAACCGCTCACGGCCGATCACCTGGGGCGACAGGTTGCCGCAGACGTTGACCGCCTGCGCCGGCGACGCGGCCACGATGGGGAGCAGCGCCCGCCGGCGCTCGGCCAGGGCGCCGTGGAGCCGGAGCACCTGGTCGCGATGGTCCTCCCACTCGAGGGCGAAGCAGAGCGGATCCATGAAGCCGTAGATGATCTGGTTAAGCGGCGTGTAGCCGATGGTCGCCCGGCAATAGGCATCACCGTCCCAGTACCGGCGCCGTTCCTCGAACGCGTCGTAGTTCGGTTCGTACACCTCGGCCTCGGCCACGGCGACGCAGGCGTCGTAGTCGTCGGCGGACTTGAACAGGTGCTCGTGGGTCCAGGTGGTGAAGCCGACCGGCTCGGCGACGCGCTCCAGGTCGCCGGCGCGGGTGTGGTAGGTGGTGCGGACGAGGGCCT
>JACPDV010000557.1 GCA_016183835.1 Armatimonadota bacterium | reverse complement strand
CGGCGAGGAGCTTGCCTTCGACCGCCTCGTTGGGCTCCGGCAGCTCGTCGGGACGGTAGAAGTGCCGGACCCGCCAGGGCCCCGGCGTTCTGCCGGCGAAGTGCTGCCGGGTGGTGAGGCGGAGATCGTCGCGGAGGCGCTTGGCGGCCTCGCGGGCCTCGACCGGGCAAGACAGGAAGGTCCAGGCCACCAGGTACGCCTGGAGCGCCTTGACCGGCTGGCCCTGGCGCTCCAGGTCGCGGGCGCGGGTGAGGATGGGGTCGGCGAAGCTGCGATAGCGCTGCGGCTCGGGGGCTTGCGCGCGAAGGCGCTCGAGAGCGGCGGCCGCCTCCTCGGCGAGGGCGCTGCCGGGGGCGCACCTGAGCACTTCGCGGAAGGCGCGGGTGGCCGCTTCAGGCCGGTTGCGGGCGAGCTCTACCCAGCCGAGGGCGGCCCACGCATCGGCGTAGTCGCGGTCGAGGGCGATGGCCTGCAGGAGCCGGTCGGCGGCGCGGCCGTAGGCCTTGGCGGCCTTGGCGGCGAGGCCGGCCTCGTAGTGCCAGCGCGCCGCCTGGGGCGGCTCTCCGGCCGCTCCGAGCCGGGGGAGGAGCAGGAGCGTCAGCAACCAGGCGATCCGTTGCACGCGCATTCTCCGAGACCGAAACGCATCGGGCGCCTTACGGGAAGGAGTGTACCCCGAAACGCGGGCGACGATGCAAGGCGCGGCGGGCATTGACCCTCCCCCCGGGCCGGCCTAATGGAAACGGAAGCGGCGGTGGCGGCAGGGACGGCGTGCGGCGTGAGCGAGGCCACGGCGCGGGCGGTGACCGCGGCCTATGCCAGGGCGAGCGCTCAGCTCGGGCGCGAGTTCGACCCCACTACCTGGTCCAACACGGTGTGGAAGGCCGAGGCCGAGCGCTACGAGCGGGCCGGCGACGCCGACGCGCACTACACCCTCGTTCTCCACCTGCATCGCTTGCGCGAGCAGTGGGAGGCGTTGGCCCGGGGCGGGCGGCGAGGCTGGCAGCGCGGCACCGTGGGCGAGCGGCTGACCAAGCGCTGACGCCCCGACCCAAATGACAACGCCGCCGCGTCCAGGTGGGCGCAGCGGCGTTGTGCTGATGCCTAGTTGTACGCGGTGAAGTCGAACAGGATCGCGTACGTCAGTTGGTTGTTGGGCTGCAACTGGCTCGTCTTGGTCCACTTGGCGTGGCCGTCCATGAAGACGAAGTTGGCGCCCTCGTTGTGCAGATCGCCCACACGGTGCGGGTTGAACTGGTCCTCGAGGGCCGTGCGGCCGGTGCAGCAGACCGCGCGCGAGCCACGGGTCAGCCACGGCGAGGTGCCCACGGGTGAGCCGTTGATGCCCTGCCGGTAGGAGTCACCGAACATGACTTGCTGCGCGGGGTACTGGTACAGCGCCAGCGAGCGGCTCTCCGCGCCACGCGCCCAGCCGTAGGACTGCCAACTGTTGATGGACGGGCAATACCAGAGCTGGGAGTTCTTGGTGTACGGGTTGAGCGGCTGATAGCGCACGCCCGTGCCGATGTTCCTCTGGTCGGCGAGCCCCGCCTCGTACTGCTGGAAGCAGCCGGAGCAGGTGCCGCCGCGGGTGTAGTTGTTGGCCGGGTCGTTGAGGGTTGGACGCAGGGTCGTCTCGTCGTAGTCCTGCGCGTACTGCAACACCGCCAGGCCGATCTGCTTGAGGTTCGAGCTGCAGCTCGACTGCCGAGCTTTCTCCCGGGCCTTGGCGAACACCGGGAACAGAATTGCCGCCAGGATTGCAATGATGGCAATCACCACCAGCAGCTCGATCAGCGTGAATCCACGTCGTCTCATCGTTCCTCCTCCGTCATAACGCGTAATCCAACCCTTCCTGATGCGCGCCGATAGACGACCTTGAAGTCGTTTGGTGGGCACAACACACACCCGCCGCCGCTGGTTCCGTGGAGCCGTGAACGCGGCGTTACGGGCCGGCCCGAAAAAGGGGTCAGGCTACTCGTTCGCTGGCACCGGCGCGCAGGCCGCCCGCAGGAGGTCGACGCGGCGTCGCGAAACGGCCCGCATGTTCACGCACCGGCCCGCCGTTCGTGCGCCGCACGCCATGGTCGCCTCGGCCCACCCGCTCGCCAGCCAGGCGGGGGTGGCCGTCCTCCGCGCCGGCGGCTCCGCCGTCGACGCCGGGCTGGCGGTCAACACCGTCCTCAATGTCACCCAGTGCCCCTGCTGCGGCCTGGGCGGCGACGGCTTCTTCCTCTACTTCGAAGCCGCCACCGGCACGCTCCACGCCTACAACGCCTCCGGCCGCTCACCCGCGGCGACGGGCATCGACGTCATCCATGCGCGCGGCCACAGCGTCATGCCCACCACCGGCACGCTTCCCATCAATGTCCCTGGCGCCGTGGACGGCTGGGCGCAGCTTCACGCGCGGTTCGGGCGGATCCCGTGGCGCGAGCTGTTCCAGCCGGCCATCGGCTACGCCCGCGACGGCTTCCCGGTGAGCGACAACCTCAGCGGCTGGATCCGCGGCTCCGAGGCGACGCTCCGCCGCTGGCCCAGCTCCACGCGCGCCATGCTCCCCGACGACCGCCCTCCGCTCCCCGGCGAGCGCCTCCGCCAGCCGGACCTCGCGGGTAGCTTCGAGGCGCTGGCCTCCGGCGGCGCGGAGGCCTTCTACCGCGGCGACATCGGCCGCGAGATCGGGCGCGCGGTGCAGGCCGACGATGGTCTGCTCACCGCGGACGACCTGGCGGAGCACCAGGGCGAGTGGACCCGGCCGGTGGGGATCCGGTACCGCGGCTGCCTCGTGACCGTCCACGGGCCGAATTCCCAGGGCTGGGCGCTCCCCTCGATGCTCGGCCTGGTGGGCGACCGCGCCATCCCGGCGCCGGGCTCGGCCGACTGGGTGCACCTCGGCGTGGAGGTCAAGCGGCTCGCCTTCGCCGATCGCGACGCCTACAACACCGACCCCGCGAAGATGACCGCCAGCCTGGACCGGCTGCTCGACCCGGTCTACCTCCGACGGCGCGGCGAAGCCATCCGGATGGACCACGCAGCGCCCGCGGTCAGCCCCGGCGGGCTGGACGGCGACACGACGGACTTCTGCGTGGTGGACGGCGCGGGCAATGCACTGAGCGTGATCCAGAGCCTCTACCACGGCTTCGGCTCCGGCTTCGTGGCGGGGTCCACCGGACTGTTCCTGCAGAACCGCGGGGCCTACTTCAGCCTCGATCCGACGCACGTCAACCGCCTGGAGCCGCGCAAGCGCACGGCGCACACGCTGGTGTCCGCGATGGTGTTGCGCGACGGGCGGCCGGTGATCGTGCCGGGCAGCATGGGCGGCGACGGGCAGCCGCAGACGCTCTTCCAGGTGGTCACGGCGATGCTGGACCACGGGCTGAACCCGCAGGAAGCCATCGAGCTGCCGCGTTGGGTGCACGACGGCGGGACGGTGAAGCTGGAGGGCCGGTTCGACCCGGCGGTGGCCGAAGAGCTGGAGCGCCGCGGGCACCGCGTGGAGCGGCTGCCGGAGTGGGCGTCGGTGTGCGGGCACTGCCAGATCATCCAGCTCACGCCGGACGGCCTGGCCGGCGGTGCGGATCCGCGGGGGGACGGGCAGGCGGCAGGCTACTGAGGATCTCCCGCATGCCGGCCGGGCCGACTCAGGCCGGCTCTTCGACCTGAACATGCCCGGCGAATCGCTGGAAGTCGCCGACGTTGAACGTTAGTAACCTGTCGATCCCGAGGACGAGCATGGTGGCCACCAGATTGGCGTCGTGAACTTGCTTGCCTCCCACAGCCACCTGACCGCCCAGATCAAGGAGCTTGGCCGTGATCGCGCCATCCTCCTCGGCGACCTGGAACTGCTGCTCGTACGACCGCACATCTGCGACCAGCGCAGCCCATGGCAAGGGCTGCGAGTAGGTCTGCGGCCGCGACAGCACGGACAGGTACTCGCGGAGCACTTGCCGACTCACCCACAACTCGCACTCGTCGTCGCGCAGCCGCTGGAGCGCTTCGCGCGCCCGCTGCTGGAACGGCGAAGCGCTGACCACCGAGTGAACCAGCACATTCGTATCCACCATCACCCTGTCAACGCCCATCGTCGCCATACAGATCCTCGCGGCGAAGCGAGTCGTGAATCGGCCACGGCCCAATGTCATGGACTGGGAGATCCAGCGGCGCGTGCTTCGCCGGTGTGTCGAACACCAGCAGCAGCGTGCTGCGGCCTGTCGGGATATCGGCTGGCAGCACGAGTCGTAGCTCGCGGTTGGGTGGGATATCGACGTCAATCTTCACGGTTTTCATGGCGGCTACCTGGGACCATTGTACCCGATCGTGACTTCGCGTGCGGCGACGAGGTCGTGGCGGGCCGGTGCCGAACGATCCCGAGGAGATCGCCATGCCCGTCGCTCGCCCCAACGTGGTCGTCTTCATGACCGACGACCAGGGCTACGGCGACCTGTCGTGCCTGGGGTGCACCGACATCCGCACGCCGCACCTGGATGCCTTCGCCGCCTCCGGCTGCCGCTTCACCGACTGGTACTCCAACTCTCCCGTCTGCTCGCCGTCGCGCGCCGCGCTGCTCACCGGGCGGTATCCGGTCCACGCTGGCGTGCGCTCCATCCTGGCCGGCCACCGGCAGGCCACCGGGCTCAGCACGGAGACCCCGACCTTCGCCACCGCGCTCCGCCGGCTCGGCTACCGCACCGCGCTGGCCGGCAAATGGCACCTCGGCGTGGACGAGTTCTGCCGCCCGCACCAGCACGGCTTCGACGAGTGGTTCGGCTTCCTCGCCGGCTGCATCGACTACTACTCCCACCTCTTCTACTACGGCGGCCACGACCCGGTGCACGATCTGTGGGACAACAACCGGGAGGTCTGGCGCAACGGCGAGTACTTCACAGAGATGGTCACCGAGCGCGCGGTGGACTTCGTGCAGCGGACGGCGGGTCAGCCGGAGCCGTTCTGCCTCTACGTCGCCTACAACGCGCCGCACTACCCGATGCACGCGCCGCGGCGCTACCTTGACCGCTTCCCCGGCCTGCCGCCGGACCGGCGGATCATGGCGGCGATGCTCAGCGCAGTCGACGACGGTGTCGGCGAGATCGGCGCCGCGTTGGACAGGGCGGGCGTGCGGGACGACACGATCGTCTTCTTCCAGAGCGACAACGGCCCCT
>JACPDV010000556.1 GCA_016183835.1 Armatimonadota bacterium | reverse complement strand
GGCAAGTACTGCACCGTGGGCCTCGTCCCGTTCCGCGACGACGTGCCGCGCTCGGGGTTCATCTTCCAGCCCGACTACCTCACGCCCGAACGGCTCCCGGCGCTCCGCAACGCCTGGCGGCTGGCCAGCTACGACAGCGAGCCGCTGGCCGTGCCCGACGCGGCGCCGCTGCCGCCCGAGCCGGTCCCGGTGGAGGCGGCGCTCCGCTTCGGCGAGCGGGACGAGCGGTTTTGCTACCTGCGCGGCGAGACCGTGCCGCTCTACCTCCGCCTCCGCGCTCGGCAGGCCGCCATGCCGGTCAAGGTCGATCTCAGCGTGCGCGACGGCGGGACCGTGCTGAGGAGCTGGCAGGGCGAGGTGCAGGCAAAGTCCGAGAGCACCGACACGTTGGTCGCCCACGTCGACCTGGGCGGGCTGCGCGTGGGTATCTACCCGGTCCTCGCCACCTTGACCGTCGGCGGCGCGACGCAGCGGATCGAGCGCGAGCTGCGCGTCAGCCCGGCTCCCGACCACTCGGGCACCCACGTGGGCCTGTGGGTCAGCACCTCGCCGCATCTCAAGCGCACCGACCACCTCCTCCGCTGGTTGGACGAACGGGCCATCGAGCCGATGTTCACGGACGACAACCCGCTGGCCCACGACCTGGCGCTGTGGTACGGCCAGAGCTTCTCGGTCCGCCGCCACGGCGAGCCGCAGAACATCGCCGAGCCGACCGGCTACGACGAGTGGCGCAAGAGCTGGAACGGCGAGATCCTGAGGGTCGGAGCGCAAGGCGGCAAGCGCTCGTCGCGCGGCTACGCCAGCCCCTTCCGCCGTGCCGCCGAGGCTGCCGCGTTCGCCGAAGGGATCGCCTTCGACAACCGCTTCCCGGCGTTCCGCAAACGCGCCGTCACCGGCGACGACTACTCGCAATGGTTCGGCATGGACTACAACCGCTACGCCGTGGAGGGCTTCCGCGCCAGGTACGGCATCGACCCACCCAGGCCGAAGGAGATCGAGGACTCCGACGAGGTGGACAAGGTCACCCGCCCGCCCGGGATCGTCCCCGACGACGAGCCGTGGCTGCTGCTCAACCGCTACTGGTGCCAAGACATTCACGCCGACATGGCCGGCCGGCTGGCACAGGCCATGCGTGACCACACCGACGGGACCGGCCGCGTGGGACAGATCTCCGGCGGCATGCAGATCCCTGCCATGCAGCTCTGGTCGGCGCAGTACCCACCGTTCCTGTTCGGCCCGCGGGGCTACAACCTGACTTGCTTCTACTACTACAACACCTACTGGCAACCGCCGTTGGCGCACCTCTGGTGGCTGGAGTGCGCGCGTATGGGCAACCGCTCGCAGGAAGAGTGGATCATGCCCGACTGCTACGCCGAGGGCGATGGCTCTGCCTCGCCGGCGGCGCCACCGGGCTGGAGTACTTCAACAGCGATGCCGTGGTCGCCGCCGGCGAGGAGGGCATGGCGCGCTTCGGCAAGCTCTCGCAGCGCTACGGCCAGCTCCTCGGCGCGATCCACCCGGCGCCGAAGCGGGTCGGCCTGCTCGTGCCCTTCGAGGAGCTGGTCTACAAGGTCACGAGCTGCGTCGAGCTGGCGTACCCCTTCATGGACCTGCTGCAGGCCAAGGTGGACGTGGAGCCCGTGAGCCCCGAGGAGCTGACGCGCGAGAGCATTCGGCGCTACGAGGCGATCGTGCTGGCCCGCACCGACTGGCTCACCGCCGGCCACGCCGCACTGCTGGCGGATTACGTGAAGGACGGCGGGAAGCTGATCCTGGACCAGCCCAGTGCCAAGTCGCTGGCGCTGCCCGGCGCGACCGATCTCGACTTCGCCATCGGCGGCACCTGGCTCCCCGACTACGCGAAGCCGGACAACCTGACCAAGCTGCGCGAGGCGCTGCGCCCGCTGCTCTCCCCGGCGGACGACTGTGACCAGCCGCTGGTGACCCTCCGCCGGTTCGAGGGCGAGGGCGGCGGCCGGTATCTGTGGGTCAATGACAACCAGACCGGCGCCGAGTACATGGGCATGCGCGAGGCGCTGAAGGCCGGCAAGGTCTCCGCCCGGGCCGAGGAAGCCGGGTTCGGCAAGACGAACGTTACGACCCGGATCCGCCGCGCCGACGACGGGAGCGTGCCGTTCGACGTGCTCGCCGGGAAGCCGCTGGCCGTGACCAGGGCCGCAGGGAGCATGGTGTTCGACGTGGCGCTGCCGCGCTGGTAGGGCCGGCTGGTCGCGCTCCTCCCGGAGTTGCCGCAGCGGCTGGAGGTGCGCGGCCCGGCCAAAGCGAAGCCGGGGATCGATGCGGTCTTCACGGTGCTGGTGCGCGGCGCGGACCAGCCGGTCGACTCGCTCTTCCCGCTGCACCTGGCGGTTACCGACCCGGCGGGGCAGACGAGCCGCGAGTACTCCCGGCGCCTGCTGGCGCGGCACGGGATCGCCGAGGAGCGGCTCCGTTTCGCAGTGAACGACGCGCCCGGCACATGGACGCTGGCCGTCACCGACGCCATGACCCGTCTGTCGGCGAAAGCGACCATCGAGCTGGCCAAGTAGGAGGCAAGCGTGGAACCTGAACCAGGCGACCCGAACGTTCACGTGTCGCGTTCCGACGTGGCGTCCGCCGCGCGGACGGTGGGGATCGTGCCGGGCGACACGATGATCTTTCACAGCTCCCTGAGCAGCATGGGCACCGTGGACGGCGGGCCGGACACGGTGATCGACGGCTTCCTCGACGCCGTTGGGCCCGGCGGCACCGTGGCGGTGCCGACGCTCTGCAACTGGGCTCCCGACGAACAGAGCGAGGTCTTCACCCGCTGGGACCCGGCCACCAGCCCGTCCTACATCGGCCGGATCACCGAGCACTTCCGGCACCGTCCGGACGCGGTGCGGAGCGACAACGCCACCCACTCCGTGGCGGCCATCGGCGCGCGGGCAACCGAGCTGACCGCGGATCACGGCGCCGCCGGGCCGCGCCTGGGCCCATTCGGCGAGTATGCCTTCTGCGTCAGCAGCCCGTGGCAGCGGCTCTACGACTGGAATGCGGCGTACTGCCTGATCGGGGTGACGTTCCACGTCGCGACCATCGTCCACTTCGTCGAGAGCCGGCTCGTGGAACGTGCGCTGGCCGGGGCTACCGAGCGGGATCGCGAGCAGGTGATCGGGTGGATGAAGCCCGGCGTGTGGCCCTGGATCCGGATCGAGGACCGTGAGCGGATCGAGGACGGGCTGCACCAGCGCGGGCTGGAGCGGCACGCCAAGCTCGGCTCGGCGACGCTGCGCTGCGGCCGGACGCGGACCATCGTGGACGAATGGGTGGCGGCGGTCGAGCGCGAGCCGGAGGCCTTCCTCCCGGACGAGTACCTGGCGTGGCGGGCGCAGCTCCGCGGTACCCCCTCCTTGCCAAGGAGGGGGCAGGGGGAGGTCCAGTCCTGACCGCGGCGCCGGGACGGCATGGACCACACCCCAGCCCTCTCCTTGGCAAGGAGAGGGGGCCGGACCCGGACCGGGCCAACGGATTGCCACCGCCGCGCCGCCTTGTGCTATACTCCCCCGCGGCTGCTCCCGGCCCGTGGCAGAACGCCCGGGCATCCGGGCCGCCGGAAAGCGAGGACAGGATGTCTCAACCGATCTTGGTCACTGCCCTTGTCGCCTCGCGGCCGGCGGCTGCGGAGTAGCAGCGCCCCTCCGATTCGGATCCCGATCCCGATCCCGGCCCTGCCGCCCCTCGGCACGCCTGCCGCGCTGACCCCTGGCCCCCTTGCGTGTGGCTGCGCGGGCGATCGCGCCCGCCCGGGATACGGTCGATGAGTCTCGAACAATACGGTTGGACCGATGCACTCCACGGGGCCTTTCGCCCCTATGCCACGCGCGGCCTGGAGCCCGGCCGCGTGGTGGATCAGCAACGCGGGCGCGGCACCATCGCCGCCCGCGACGGGCTCCTGGAGGCCCTCGCCGAGGGCAAGCTGCTCGGCACGGCCGAGGCACCGGTGGTGGGCGACTGGGTCGCCTTCCGCCGCATCGGCGCCACCGCCGTGCTCACCGCGGTGCTCCCGCGCAGGACCCGCGTCTCGCGCAAGCAGCCCGGCCGGCCGACCGAGGAGCAGGTCCTCGCCGCCAACGTGGACACGCTGTTCGTGCTGCTCGGGCTGGACGGCAACTACCGCGCCACGCGGCTCGAGCGCTACCTGCTGCTCTCCAGGGAGAGTGGTGCCGAGGTGGTGTTCGTGCTCACCAAGGCCGACTGCGCCGACGATCCCGGTGCGGCGGTGGAGGACGCCCGCGCCCGCTCCGGCGGCGCGCCGGTGGCGGCGGTCAGCGTCGTCCGCCGGCACGGCGTCGAGGCGCTGGCGCCCTACCTGCTGCCGGCGCACACCATCGCGCTGCTCGGCTCGTCGGGCGTGGGCAAGTCGACACTGCTCAACCACCTGATGGGCGCCGACGTGGCGTTCACGCACGCAGTGCGGGAGCAGGACGGCCGCGGCCGGCACACCACCACCCACCGCGAGCTGTTCACGCTCCCCGGCGGCGCCCTGGTGATCGACACGCCGGGGCTGCGCGAGCTGGCGCCCTGGGCGGCGGAGGACGCCGCCGGCTCGGCCTTCGCCGACATCGACGCGCTGGCGGAGCAGTGCCGCTTCCGCGACTGCGGTCACCAGAGCGAGCCGGGCTGCGCGGTGCTCGCGGCGGTGGCGGCGGGCCGGCTGGACGAACGCCGTCTGGCCAGCCACCGCCGCCTGACGCACGAGGCGGCTACCCTCGACGCGGCCCGCGCCGAGCGCGAGCGCCGCGCGCGCGACCGCGCTTTCGGGCGGCGCGTGCGCAAGGTGGAGAGCAGACCGTGAGGCGGAAGTGATGAGTGCGGAGTGATGAGTGATGAGTCCCGGACGGCGGACTCCGGATCCGGGACTCATCACTCATCACTCATCACTTCCCCAGCCGAGCCTCGTCGATCCACACCTCCACGCCCGTCGAGCTGCAGGGGTCGAGGCGCATGGCACGGATCACGCCGCGCCAGCGCGGGTTGGCGGACATGGGCAGGACGTAGGTGTGGTACTCGCCGTCGGCGATCACCTCGGTCTTGACGCTGTTGGCCTCCGACTCGCCCTGGGTGGGCGTGGCGAAGAAGATCTGCAGGCCGTCCTTGCCGCTCGGGGTGCGGCTGAGCTTCATGCGGAGCGTCAGGTTGGGATGCTGTGAGGCGCGGAGGTTCAGGTTCGGGGCGCGGAAGGCCGGGTCGGTGGAGTTGGTGACGGCGTGCAGCGCGCCGTCGGCCACGCCCACGTCGCGGAGCCCCATCATCCCGGTCCAGCCCTGCAGGCCGGTGGCGAAGTCGAACTCGGCCTTCCCGCCAGGCAGGTAGAGCGGGATGTCGTACGGCCCGAGCCCCACGTCGGTGGGCGCCACGTCGGTGTGCGCCGGACCCGGGTCGCAGAACACCCGGCGCACCGCCTCCACCATGCCGAAGCCCCACTCGGCGCACGGCTCCAGGTAGCTGCCCTCGCCCCACTCGTTCCATGGCCCGAGCACGAGGGTGGTCTCCTGGTGGGCGTCGAGGTAGCCTTTCGCCTCGCGCAGCAGCCGCTCCCACTCGGGCACGGTGCGGTCGTGGATCACCATCGACGAGTCGCCGTGCCAGGGCCGCGAGTCCCAGCCGCTGTCGGCGACCGGGAGAAACTTCAGGCCGGCGGCCTCGTCGACCTCGCGCCGCGCTTCCCAGGTCTCCCGGGCGCGATCCACCACCGTCGAGTAGGGGAAGTAGCGGTAGTCCGGCGCTGCGCGCTCGGCGCCCGACCACCAGTGGTAGGTGGTGCACACGGTGTAGCCCATGGCCACCAGGTCCTTCGCCGACTGCGGAGAGTCGCCGACGTTCATGGCGGCGAAGACAATCCCCGGGTAGCCCGCCTTCCGGGCCATCTCCTGGCTCAGGTCGAGCAGTTCGCGGGCCTTCTCGGTGCCGCCCACGTCGCGGCTGATGTTGGTCGGCGCCCAGATGTAGACCACCGGCTTGCCGTCCATCCGCTGGTACTCGGGCATCGCGAAGTAGTGGTCGATCCACCACTGCGTGACGTTGATCCAGTCCTCGCGGCTGTGGGTGTTCGGCGCATTGTGGTTGGCCCACATCACCGCCCACTTGAGGAACTTGCGGTACTTCGCGTGCATGTAGCCCTGGTGCAGCCACTGCTCCAGGTTGCGGCTGCCGGCGCTCCAGTACCAATCCACCAGGAAGAGGTTGACGCCGTGCTCCACGGCCCACTTGATCTGCCAGTCGACGATCTCGGGCTTGGATTCGTCGTACCAGCCGAGGACCGGCTTGCGGATCGGCGCGACGCGGTCGATGCACTCCCAGTCGTTGGGGCTGAACCAGCGCGGGAAGTAGTAGGTGCCGATCAGGTACTTCGTCTGCGCCGGGTGCGGCTCAGGCACGTAGCCCGAGCGGGCGGCGCCGGGCGGCGAGGCGGTGAATTCGAGCCGGGCCGCGACCGCCGCGGCCGGCGCACCGGGGCCGCTGAAGCGCACCGTGGCGTCGACGGGCCCGGGCTTCGAGGCGGTGACGGTCCAGCGATAGGTGCCGGGGATGCCGAACTCGAGCTCCGGCGCCGGCGGCCCGAGCGGGACGGCCTTGACGCCGGCCGGCACGCTCAGCGTGGCCTTCACGCCGACCGCGTTCTCCCCGCCGTGGTTGAGCACGCGCGCCGAGACGACGCAAGGCTTGCCCGCCCGGTTGATGGCGTTGTCCAGCCCGAAGCGGGTGACCTCCAGGTCGGGCCCGCCCACCGGGTCCTCGACGATGGCGAGCGAGGCGACCTCGACGGTGTCGCGTGCCTCGTTGGTGGGCACCAGGCCGAGGGCCAGGAGCTGTCCGCGCCACCCGGGCTGCCCGCCCACGTCGAGGTTGTAGGTGTGCCACAGCCCATCGGGGCGCAGGTCAAAGGCCTGGCTGGAGAGCCCGTTGCGCTCGGCGGTGGCCCACTCGAGGCGGGCACGGCGGCCGGTCCGGGTGCGCATGCGGAGGGCCACCCAGTAGCGGTCGCCCAGCTCCACGCCGAGCCGCGGCGAGCGGAGCGAGCAGGGCTGCTCCGCCACCTCCCAGGCGGTGCCGCCGGCCACAGACTCCGGCTCGCCGAGCCCCATGGCGCTCCACCCGGCGGCGCCCTTGGTGAAGTCCCAGCTCGTGGAGGTCTGGAGCGTCGGGTCCTCGGCGGGCTCCACCACCTTGATGGAGCGCACCGCGAAGGTGCAGCCGTCGGCCAGGTCGAGCCGGAGGTGGACGATCTTCTTCTCCGCCTGCCAGTACGGGCTGATGCGGATGGTCTCCCACTGGCCCCCGCCCCGCGCGTGGAACGGCGTGTTGCGGTCGGGGAAGAACCCGGCGTACTGCGATTGGAGGGTGTTGGACCAGAAGATCTGGCCGTCGAAGCCCTTGTCGCTCCGGAGGACCAGTTCGATGGTCTGCCACGGCCGGGCGGGGATGTCGAACACGGGGCTGGTGAAGAACGGGTCCCAGTTGACGGTGCGGCCGCCGAGCGCGCCGTCGGCGACCTTGACGTCGGCCAGGTGGTCGTTGGCCACCCAGCCGTGGAGCTCGCCGGGCTCGGCGAAGCTCCACTCGATGATGCTGCGCTCCTGGGCGCCGGCGGCGGCGAGGAGGGCGAGGGGCAACAGGGCGTAGGCGCGAGGAGGCATGGTGAACTCCGGCGAGGGCCGAATTCGGCGGGGATGTGGCGGCACCTGCCGGTCAGGCGCGCAGAGAAGCGAGCAGGCTGTCGAGGTCACGGCAGAGCTTGGCGAAGGAGGGGGAGTTGGCGCGGGCGAGGGAAAGGTCCATCGCAGCCGCGAGCCTCGGCTGGTCGGCCGGACCCTCGTACGTGCCGCCGCACAGGTCGGGAGATCCGGTCGAGGCTGGGCACCGGCGATGAACCAGGCCTCGAACTCCCGCTGCGCCAACACCACCGCGCAGGGCTGACTTGCCGGCACCCATTGCCGCACCTGGTGCAGAAGCTGGGGTGCGATTTGGGCCGGGCAGACGTCATCGGCGTCGGCAATGACGAGGACTGCATCGCCACGCCTCCGCACAATCTCCACGGCTCGCCGCAAGTCTTCAGACCGGCGCAGCTTGCCCCGCGGCAGACGGAACGGCTCTTGCCCCATCAAGACCGGCTCGGGGTGGCCCAGGAAGGCTCCCAGTCGGGGCAGCAGCCGAGGCAGCGAGGCGACTTCGGCGTGGCCCTCGACGATGCAGCCGATCCGGATCGGCCTCATCGAACCGGCTCGCCACGCGGCAAGCGCGACCGGCCGGCCTGTCGCTCCGGAGCCGCGTCCGGCGCCAACTGACTCAAGCGCAGCAACTCACCCGGCGTGAATAGCTGCTCACGCAGCACCGCCGCCGCGGCCTCGTCGACCGGACCGAGGCGCGAGCTACCGCCGTCGTTGACAACAGCCACGAGGGAGTCGGCTCGCACCTCTTCGAGATCGAGCAGGTCGGGGCTATGGGTGGTCACCAAGACCTGCTTTGTGTGGCTGGCTTCCGACAAGGCGTGGTATAGCACAGCCGCCGCAAACGGGTGCAGCGCAGCCTCTGGCTCCTCTATCCCCACCAGAGGAACGCCGCACCGGGAGTCTGCTGTGGTCTGGAACAGGGCCACCAGGACTCCCATCGCAAGCAGGCTTCCGTCGGACATGCTCGCCGCCGGGAAGCGCCACAGCTGCCTTGCGCCCTGGACTGCCTGGGCCGACTCCATCCACCTGAAGGAACCATCGCCCCGGGTAATGAGCTGTTCCAGCCCCGGCACCGAGGCCCGCAGGTACTGCTCGATCCTCTCCTTGGCCGCAGGCTGCTCACGACCCAGACGGTCCAGCACCGCAACCACGTTCGCGCCGTCTCGCCCCAACAGATCGTCACGCTGGTGCCCGGTCTCGACCTCGGAGAGTCTCGCTGGGTCGAGGTGATAAAAGCCCATGCGGGACAGACAGTCGTACGCCAGCCGGAAAGGCGGCAAGCCCGACGCGTTGCCCAAGTACAGCCGGTCGGGTGGGGGGGCCGGCGGAACCGGCTCGCTGCACTGGACCACCTCTCCACTCACCACCGTGAAATGACTGGGCGCGATGCCGGGGCCTCCGCCCAACACAAGCTGTTCGACCTGCAGCCCCGGCCGGCCGCTGGGCGGCAGGTCCAGCTTCAGCTCGTACCGGCCGCGCCGCCCGTCCGGCAGGCTCAGATCCAGTCGGATCTGTGTGTGGCGTGGATGGCCTGTGGATCGCCGACCGATGCCGCCCCGGTCGTTCAGCGCCCCGGCCAGCGAGGACCCCAAGGCGTCGACCACGAACCGAAGGGCGTCGAGGAAGTTGCTCTTCCCTGAGCCATTCGGCCCCACCAAGATGGTGAGCGGGCCCAGCGCCACGTCGCACGCTGCGATGCTGCGGAAGTTCCGTAGTCGCACGCGCGTCACCAACGTGGGCTCCCGCGCCGCCGGCGCGTCCTGCTCCTCGCTCATCGCCCTCTCACTCCCCCCTCACCCATTCTACCTCCACCTCCGCCCCCGCCGGCCCCTGCTGCGGGTCGAGACGGATCGCCGTGATCTCCTGCCCGCGCCAGAGCGGATGCTCGCCCACGTTCAGACGATACTCGCGCATCTCCCCCGGCTGCACGTCGAACTTGATGGACTTGGCTTCGTCGAGCATCGGCTGATCGCGGGTGGTCCAGAAGAACTGGCTGCCGCCGCCCGCCGACACGCGGTAACGGATCACCACCGTCTTCACCGCGTCGGGCGCCAGGCTGAGGCCCGAGCGCACCATGTAGGGGTCCGTGCCCGTGGTCTGCGTCACCAGCTTCCCATCCACCGCGCGCATCGGCGCCAGGTCGTGCGAGGCATGCCAGCCCTCGGTCGTGCGGTCGAACTCGAAAGCGATCCGGTCGCGCAGCGCCGGGCGGTAGGCGCACTCCTGCGCCCGCGCTCCGCGCACCTCCAGGTCGGCCTTGGCCGCCGCGGGAAGCACCACGGCCAGGATCGCGCCATCGTCGTCGTAGCGCCAGACCGGCCGCGTCTGCCCTCGACACGCCGGCCACCGTGGCCCGCACCGCCGCCGGCGCCGCGGGCTGCGCGAAGCTGACCCGCACCACGTCGCCCGTCCAGCTCCCCGCCGTGATGTCCGCGCAGGCGCTCACGGTCACGCGCGGCCGGTCGGGCGCCGGGCCGGCGAGGAGCAGCTTCGTCGCTCCCGGCGTCAAGCTGGCGCTGAGCGGCTTCTCGACCCGGCCGTTCAGCTCGTACACCAGCCGCAGGATGGAGCGCGGCGCGAACTCCCAGTTGGCCCGGTCCTTGTCGCGGCAGCCCAGGGCGTCGGGCCACAGCCCCTGGTAGCCCTTGTCGGTGCGCTGCTGATACATGCACGAGACCATCAGCCCGCGTGCCCACTCGCGCCACGTCAGCCCGCCCATCGCCGTCTCGGGGTCGAGGGTCGCCAGGTCGAGCAGGGCGTCGGCGTAGCGCAGGCCGTTCCATTGCACCAGCCGCCCGTACCACGCGCCCTGGTACCAGGTGGCGCCGAAGACCGGGATGGAGCCGTAGCGCATCCACGGTTTGCCCGGCTCGTTCCAAACGTAGACGAAGGGCAGCCCGGCCCGTGCCCAGTGGCGGGCGTCGTAGAGCCAGCGGGCCTCGCCGGAGATGCGGTACGCCTCGGTGAACGCCTCGCACGCCTCGGCGGCGGCAAGGATGTCGGGCGAGTGCACCGGCACCTCCCAGACCTGCGCCGCGCGCGGGATGCTGAAGCTCTCCAGCCGCTCCAGGCTCGGCAGCGCTTCACGATAGGTGGCCAGGTCGCCCGCCAGACGCGCGGCGCGGAGCACGTTGCGCAGCCGGGCGGCGAAGAGGCCGTTGCCCTGCTGCCCCGGCTCGCCCAGCTCCTGGTAGTCCATGCCCTTGAACACACCGCTGTTGGGCGTGGACGGCTGGTAGCTCCACCCTCCGTCGGGCTCGCGAGAGGCGAGGGTGGCGGCCGACGCCTCCGACTGCATGCCGATGCCCTCGAGCGGATCCCCGGCGAAGTAGCCGTCGTCTCCGGCCTGCGGCGGCTGGGCGGCGAGCTTCAGCATTGCCTCCGCCCGTTGCGCGGCCGCCGCGGCGAGGGGGAGCTGCGGCCGGAGCCGGCTGATGTTGAGCAGGTCGAAGCTCCATGACGGCGAGCGGTGCACCGTCCGGCCCAACCCGGGACCGCCGTGGTAGGGCCACCAGGCCTGGTCCTCCTCGCTCCACAGCGCTTCGAGATAGGCGCGGGCGTCGAGGGTCAGCTCGGCGTCGAGGGAGCCGCGCGGGTAGTTGAGGATCGGCTCCGGCCGGTACAGCCGGAACCACGCGTCCTGCGCGTCGAGCACGTCCCTCCCGCCCGGCTCGGCGAACAGGTGGCCGGCGAGCGTGATCGCCTCGCCCGCGCCGAGCGCGCGCGGCTTGTCGCAGCGCAGCCTGTTCTCGGGCAGACCGGTGACCGTGTTGGGCGCCATCAGGCCCATCCGCGACGCCGCCTGGTGCGCCCAGCGGTCAGGGGAGGCGAAGACCGGCTGCGGCCGGTCGAGCGCGCCGCTCCACCGCTGGTGCGCGTCCCACAGCAGGCCCACCACGCCGCGGTCGGTGGCGACCGCCATGAGCGGGATCGTGACGTTGTTCGGGTGGGTGGTGAGCCTCAAGCAGAGCGGGTGGGTGGCGGCGATGTCCAGGTCGTTGCTGGAGATCTCGCCCGGCGCGAGCCACTCCAGCCCGGGGAAGAGCGCCTCGCCGCGCTCGCCGGGGGCGTACAGCTCGGGCCCGTGGACCGCCAGGATCTGCCGCGGCCGGTCACAGGCGACGCGCATCGTCAGCTTGGTGGCCGTGGGCAGCGCCGAGGGCTCCACGCGGGTGGTGAAGGTCCAGGTGCCACCATCGGCGTCCTTCACCTTACTGGCGATCAGGTTGCCGCTGACGGTGAGGCCCTGCGCCCGCACCTCGCGGTCGCCGCGGGCACCGCGGTAGACCACCCGGCCCAGATGCGGCAGGAACGCCAGCACCTTGCCGCCGACCACGAGTCGGCCGACAGCGCCCTGCTCGCCGCGCGCCAGCTCCAGCGCGCCGGCCTTGAGCTTGAACGCCAGCTTGCCGGCCGGCGCCAGCTCCGCGGTCTCCCTGCCCACCTGTCTGCCGCCGTCGAGGAGGGTGATCGCGACCGTGTGCTTGTCCCCGCGCAGCGCGGTGACCGTCCACTCCGCGCGCCAGCGGCGCGGGTTGGCGGCGTCGGGCTGGAGGGCGGCCTCGCTGCGGGCGGGCTCGAAGCCGGTGCACTCGGCCACGAGCCGGGCCTGCGGCGGAAGGTTGCCGAGGTTGTCGGCCAGCACCTGGAGCCGGACCTTGGAGCCCGCGTCGAACCACAGCGGATCGGCCAGGACAGCGCGGAGCTTGAGGTCGGAAGCCGGCTGCAGCTCGTCGGACGCCTCGATCTCGCCGGCCCGCACGCTGACCGCGATCCGCCCCTGGCCCAGCCCGGTGCCGGTGATCGGGTAGCTCACGTCCCGATAGGTGTCGGGCGGCAGACCGCGGACGGCGTTCTGCGGCCCGGCGGTGTGCCAGCCTGCGGGGAGCTGCACGGCGAAGCGGCAGTCGCCGATGGGCTGGTCGCCGTCGTTGCAGACGGTGACCACCAGCGTGCCGACCTGCCCGGGGTGACGGAAGTCGGGCACCAGCCGGGTGTGCCGGATGCCCAGCAGCGGCCCGGCCTCGGGGAGCCAGCGGAGGTCGTCGACCAGCACGTCGCACCCGCCGGCGCCGACCATGCGCGCGGCCACGTGGACCCACTTGACCTTCGAGTTCGCGGTGAAGTCGTAGCCGATCAGCCCCCGGTGCCACTGCCCGTCGCCGGCGAACCGGCGCGACATGCTGGCGAACCGGCGCTGCTCGCCGGTCTGCTCGAGCGGCGTGGCGTCCATCGCGATCAGTCCGACGTTGGCGGTGCAATCGGGATCGAGCTTCTCGACCCGGTACCAGAACTCGATGGCGCCCTTGAGCTGCGAGAGCATCTTGCCGCCCGCGCCGCTGTCCATGGCCCAGCCGCGGTTAAGCCCGACCTCGCCCTGTTCCCCCGGCTCGCGCGCAAACCGGATCGAGCGCACGCCGCTGTGCGCGGTGGCGCTGTAGCTCACGCCGCGCTGCCCGACATGCTCCCAGTCCGCGGCCATACCGTGGGGCACCAGCGTCTCGAAGCCGCCGTTGGTGACCGGGTTGTCCTGGGCGGCGGCCAGCGCCGCGGCGAGCAGGATCGGCACCGCGAGCAAGCGCTTACGCATGTACGGCTCCTAGCGGGTCAGGGCGTCCGAGACGGTCAACATCACCACCACGTCGTAGAGCGCGTGGGTCCAGACCACGATGCCGAACCCTCGGCAGGCGAAGATGACGGCGAACAGCGCGCCGGCGATGCAGCGGTAGAGAAAGCTGTCGATCGCGAATGGGTGTGCGCCGTTGCCGATGTAATGGAACGCGGAGAAGGCCACGGAGGAGAACAGCACGGCGATCGTCCAGGAGAAGACCCGGCCACGCTTGCCCACGCCGACCAGCAGCAGCATGAGCAGGCCCATCAGCAGGACGCGGAAGAGCAGCTCCTCGTAGATCCCGGCGCCCAGACTCATCGTCATCTTGAACAGGTAGCCGCCGTCGCCCAGATTGCGCTGCAGCTCGAGGTTGCCGAACAGCATTTGCATGATGCGGATCACCACGATGCCGAACAGCAAGGCGTACAGCCCGCTCTCGAGCAACATGCCGGCGAAGTAGGACCACTGCATGCGGCGGCCTTCGCCGCGCCGCACCGCGTCGGCCCGCCAGCAGAAGATGCCGCTGACGATCAGGATCACAAGCAGCGCCTGCGACCGGACGTTCGGCCCGAGGGCGGTCAGAAAACGGGTCAGCAGGTAGTCGGCCAGGTTCACCCCGCCGCCGCTGTGGCGGTAGAGCAGCTCCAGGACCTCGTAGGCCAGGAGCACGGGGAGGGCGAACAGGAACCCGTACCACGGCCCGCGCGAGGCGATCAGGTAGTCGCGAAAGGTGCCCGGCGCCGGGCCGGTCTTGGCAGGTGGTTCGCTCATATCGGTGGAGCGTAACACCGGGTGGCGGCGGGACGCAATAGGGGGTGGTGCAGGATGGCCCGGTCGCGGGCCGAAAGGCGGTGCGGGAGACGGTGAACGAGCATGCCGCGCTGGTGCGCAGTGCTGTGCCTCGCCGCGTCGGTCCAGGCGCAGCCGATCCTTATCGTCCGCGCCGACAGCCAGGCGCGCGCGCAGCCCGACGCCCTCCCCGTGGTGGACGCGCGCGTGCGCAACGTCAGCGTCTGCCTTGAGGCCGTCAAGGCCGAGTACCGGGTGGTCTCGGACGAGGCCATCGGCGCGTCATCGCTGGCCGGCGTGAGGCTGGTGGTGCTCCCCGGCACGCCGGTCTCCGAGGCGCTGACCGACCTGCTCATCCCGTTCGTGGCGCAGGGCGGGCAGGTGGCTGCGTTCCGCACCACCGGCAGCGCCCGCCTGCCGTCGCTGCTCGGCGCCAGGGTGGGTGCGGAGCGCGGACCCGACTACCCCGGCGAACTGAGCGGGATCGAGCTGACGGACGGCGCGCACGCACGCTACGCCGGGCTCCCCGGCCGCTTCGCCGAGCAGGCGCCGGCCAGACAGTCACTCTCGGCGCTCGCGGGCGCCGTAGTGCTCGGCCGCTGGGGCCGCGACCCCCTCGAGCGCCGCGCCGCGGTGGCCGGCAATGCCAACGGCTGCTACGTGGGGGACCTCTTCTCCACCGCCGACCGCGCCGCCAAGGGGCGGTTCCTGCTCGCCCTCGCCGCGCGCGACGATCCCGGCCTGTGGCAGCCGTACTTGTCGCTGTGCTACGCCGAGG
>JACPDV010000562.1 GCA_016183835.1 Armatimonadota bacterium | reverse complement strand
CGAGCCGCTCCCCGCCGAGGCGTTCCCGCTCTACCTCGCCTGGTGGCAGGGCCTGGCCCGCCGCGGCGGCGACGAGGCCGCGACCCAGAGCCCCTCGCAGGCCGGCCGCGAGCGGCTGCAGCAGGCCATCGAGAAGCTCCTCGGCCTGCCGCTCGCCGCCGAGCTGGTGGAGGCCGAGCTGCTCCCCGCCCGCGTGCCCGGCTACCAGCCGGCCTGGCTCGACGCGCTGTTCCTCGACAGCGACCTGGCCTGGTTCGGCCACGGGCCGAAGGTGGTCTCGCTGGCCTTCGCCGACCAGCTCGAGCTGCTCCGCGACGAGCTGGCGGAGCCGGGCGAGACGGCCGACCCGCCGGTGCCCGCCGAGGGCCGCTACCCCTTCACCGAGCTGCTCCCGCGGAGCGGCCTGACGAGCGACCGGCTGGCCGAGGCGCTGTGGTCGGCCGTGTGGCGCGGGGAGGTGAGCAACGACAGCTTCGCCGCGCTCCGGCTGGGCGTGGGCACGCGCTTCCGGCCGCGGGCGCTGGCCGATGAGTCCACGCGGCAGCGGATCCTCGAGCGCCCGGGCACCGGCGGGCGCGGCGGGTTCCGGCGCTGGCAGGCGTCGCGCCCGTTCCACGGCAACTGGTACCGCCTGCCGCCGCCCGAGCCCGACGCCGACCCCATCAGCCGCCTCGAGCGCGACAAGGACCGCGCCCGGCTGCTCCTCGACCGCTACGGCATCCTCTTCCGCGAGCTGCTGGCCCACGAGCTGACCGCGCTGCAATGGGGCCGGCTGTTCCGCGCCCTGCGGCTGATGGAGCTCTCCGGCGAGATCGTCAGCGGGCTGTTCTTCGACGGCATCCCCGGCCTGCAGTTCGCCGGGCCGAGCCTCCCGGCGGCGCTCCGCCGGCTCCCGGACGAGGCGATCTGGTGGCTCAACGCGGTGGACCCGGCCTCGCCCTGCGGCCTCCGCCTGGGCGGACTCGACGACCTGCCCGAGCGGCGGGTCAGCAACCACCTGGTCTACCACGGCCGCCGGCTGGTGCTGATCTCACGCCGCGGCGGCAAGGAGCTGGAGGTCCGCGTGCCACCCGACGCACCGCGCCTGGCCGAGTACCTGGCTTTCCTGGAGGCGCAGCAGACGCGGCCGGGGCAGCCGGTGCGGCATCTCACGGTGGAGGCGATCAACGGCGAGCCGGCGCGCGAGAGCGCGTATCTGCCGGCGCTGCGGGAGCGCTTCGAGACCACCGCGGACGACCGCGGGGTCAAGCTGTGGCGGCAGGTGCGGTGAGGCGCCGCTACTTGAGGACCCATGCGTAGCAGTTGTCTTGGTGCGCCGTGGTCATCCTCTGCCACTTGCCGTGCCCGTCGAGGAAGGCGAAGTTGGCGCCTTCGTTGTGGTGGTCCTTGACCCAGCCGGGCTGCGGCCACGGGCCGGGGAGCGGGATCGTGAAGCCCATGTCGTCGCGCGGCTCGATCACCCAGTCCCCGTCGTCGTTCTCGCCCAAGGCGAAGGTCTCGGCCGGGGACTCGACCCGCCCCAGCCGGACATAGGCCACCGCCTCGCCGACGTAGGCGTTGATGCCGTAGCTGCCCGTGTCCGCGGGCGGGCCGGCGAAGGGGGTCGAGGGGCAAGCGAAGAGCTGGTAGTTCTTGGCGTACGGGTAGCCCCGTCCCCGCCAACACAAGTCCCACCAGTCGCCGTTGAAGCCGATGGGCGTCCTCTGGTCGTAGTCCTGGCTGTACATCACCACGGCCAGGCCGAGCTGCTTCAGGTTCGACAGGCAGCTCACCTGGCGCGCCTTCTCCCGGGCCTTGGCGAAGACCGGGAAGAGGATCGCAGCCAGGATGGCGATGATGGCGATCACCACCAGCAGCTCGATCAGGGTGAAGGCTCGGACTCGCGGTCTCATGGCGGCCCTCCAGCGGAGAAGTGCCGCCGAGCGCGCCGGCTCCGGCCGGCTCCGCTCCGCATGCCCGGGTTCGCTGCCGCCCGCGCCATTCCTCCTTCGCCGTGACGCGAGGAGGTCGGCGCGAGATGGGGTCGAATCCGACAAGGGGAGCGTCCCATGAAGCGACTCTTGCTCGCCCTCTCCGCCGTACTCACCGTGCTCGCGGTCGTCCTGCCCACCCGCGCCGCCGCGCCGAAGAAGGTGCTCTTCTTCACCAAGTCGAGCGGCTTCCAGCACCCGGTGATCACCCGCAAGGACGGCCAGCCCGGCCACGCCGAGGTCCAGCTCACCGAGCTCGGCGCGGCCAACGGGTTCGCGGTCACCTGCACCAAGGACGGGTCCGTCTTCACGCGGGACGGCCTGGCGCCGTACGACGTGGTGGCGCTCTACACCACGGGCAACCTGTTCCAGGCCGGGACCGACGCCCAGCCGCCGTGGCCCGAGGGCGGGCGCGACGCGCTGCTCGAGTTCATCCAGCAGGGCAAGGGCTTCGTCGGCTTCCACTGCGCCACGGACACCATGCACTCGGGCAAGGAAGTTGATCCCTATATCCGAATGATCGGCGCCGAGTTCGTGACGCACGGGGCGCAGCAGAAGGCGACGCAGAAGCTGGTGACCACCGACTTCCCCGGCCTGGAAGGCGCCGACCAGCAGTACGAGATGTTCGAAGAGTGGTACGCGTTGAAGAACTACGCGGCGGACGCGCAGGTGATCTACCTGCAGTCGACCGAGGGGATGACCGGCCCGATGTACGAGGGCAAGCCGGTGTACCCGTCGACGTGGATCCGTCAGCAGGGGCAGGGCCGGGTGTTCTACACGTCGATGGGGCATCGCGAGGACGTGTGGACGAACCCAATCTTCCGCAAGGTGGTGTTGGCGGGTCTGAACTGGGCGGCGGGGAACAGCACCTACACGGTGAAGCCGAACATCGCGCAAGTCGCGCCGGAGGTGCCGATGGCGCCGGCGGCGGGCGGATAGACGCGCTCGGGGCCGCGTGCCGGCGGCGAGGTAGATTCGGTCGGTCTCGGTATGCCATCGGGCGATGGGTGACAGGCGGGGGCAGTCGGCGAGCGCCGGGCGGGCGTCGAGCCCGGCTCGGCGGCGGCCAAGGCCGGCCTGCGGCCGGGTGACTTGTTACTGCTCTACGATGGCAGACCCTTGCCGAACGACGAGGCGCTAGGCGAGGCGAAGGCGTCTGCGGCCAGCCGGCCGAGCGTGGAGCTGCTCGTGCGCCGCCGCGAGCGGGAGCTCCGGCTCCGGGTTGCCTCGGGGAGAATGGGCATCTCCGCACACCCGAGGCTACCCGCGGCCGCCGAGACCCTGTACCAGGCGGCGCGGGCGGCGCAGACGGAGGACGGCACCGAGGAGGAGCTGGCCAAGCTGGAGGCCGCCCTGCGAGCAGCCGAAGAGCCTGGTGACGTCGCTGCGGCCGCGTGGCTGGAGGGGGCCGTCGCGGGATGCCTCACGCGCCTCGGCAACTCGGCTGCCGACCGCGGCGACCCGGCGGCGGCGGAAGCGTTGCACCGTCGAGCCCTGGCCACCTTCGAGCGGCTCGCGCCGGCCTCTCTGGAGGTGGCGGTCAGTCTCGGCAACCTGGGCGTGGTCTCCTACGTCCGCGGCGACCTGGCGGCGGCGGAAGCCAACTTCAGGCGCGCACTGGCCATTTTCGAGCTGCAGGCGCCCGACTCACTGAACGTAGCGCACATTATGAACGGCCTTGGAAACGTCGCCTCCCACCGCGGCGACCTTGCGGCGGCGGAGGCGTTCCACCAGCGCGCTCTGGCCATCAGGGAGCGGCTGGCGCCCGACTCGCTGGAGTTGGCGTCCAGCCTCGGCAACCTGGGCGTGGTCTCCTCCGAGCGCGGCGACCTGGCGGCGGCGGAGGGGAACTTCAACCGCGCCCTGGCCATCCAGGAGCGGCGCGAGCCCGACTCCCTGGGCGTCGCGGCCAGCTTCACCGGCCTGGGCAATGTCGCCTCAGACCGCGGCGACCTGGCGGCGGCCGAGGCCGACTACCTGCGTGCCCTGGCCATCCAGCAACGGCTAGCGCCCGACTCTCTCGCCGTGGCGACCGGCCTCAACAACCTGGGCAACGTTGCTTTCGCCCGCGGCGACCTGGCCGCGGCCGAGGCGTTCGACAAGCGCGCGCTGGCCATCCGGGAGCGGCTCGCTCCCGACTCGCTGGACGTCGCGATCAGCCTCCACAACCTGGGCAACGTCGCCGCCGATCGCGGCGACCTGGCGGCGGCGGAGGCGTACTACCAGCGCGCTCTGGCCATCTTCGAACGGCTCGCGCCCGGCTCCCTCCAAGTCGCAGCAAGCCTCAACAACATGGGCAAGTTCGGCTATGCGCGACGCGACTTGGTGGCGGCAGAGGCATACCACCAACGCGCCTTGGCGATGAGGCAGCGCCTGGCACCCGACTCGCTGGCCATCGCGATGAGCCTCGACAGCCTGGGCGCCATTCTTTACGACCGCGGCGACCTGGCGGAGGCGGAGGCGTTCCTCAGGCGCGCCTTGGCCATCAGAGAGCGGCTCGCGCCTGATTCCCTGGCCGTCGCGACCAGCCTCAGCAGCCTCTCGCTGGTCCATGCTGCCAAGGACCGACTGCAAGAGGCGATGCCCGGCTTTGACCAGGCCATGACCGCCGAGCAGCACCAGTTGCGCAGCAGCTTCCCCACCCTCACCGAGCGCGAGAAGCAAGCCTTTTTGGACACCCTCCGGTGCGGCTTCCGCTTCGTCCTCAGCCTGGCAGCGCTCCGGCCCGAGGAGCCGCACTTCGTCCGCACCGCTTGCGATTGGGTCCTCCGCCGCAAGGGCATCCTGCTCTCCGCCATGCTGGAGGACCGACGGGCGCAGCGCCTTCTCACCGACGAAGCCACCGCCGCCGACTGGCGGGAGCTACAGGCTGCCCGGGCCTGGCTCTCGCACCTGGTCGTCGCGGGCCCGGGCAAGCAGCCGCTCGACGCCTACCGGAAGCGCTGCGACGAGTTGACCGCACGCATCGAGGACCTCCTCAAGCAGCTCGCCGGAAAGAGCGCCGCGGTCCGGGCACAGCGGCTCACCGACGAGGCCGACGCCGAGAAGATCTGCAAAGCGCTCCCGGCCGGCGCGGCGGTGGTCGAGATCGTCGCCTACCAGCCGGTCAACTTCAAGGCCCAGGGCGACGAGCCGGGGTGGGGTGCCACACGCTACGTCGCCTTCGTGCTGCGGGCCGGCGAGCCACAGCCGATCATGCTCGACCTGGGCGAGGCGGAGCCCATCGACCGAGGCGTGGCCCGGTTGCGCGCGCGGCTGTCGACCACTCGCCAGCGGCCGGACGACGGGGGCCTGTATGACCTCTTGTGGTCCAAGCTCGAGCCTCGCCTCGGCGGCGCGAAACGGGTCTACCTGTCGCCCGACGGGCAGCTCAACCTGCTGGCCTTCGGCGCCCTCCAGGACCGCGACGGCAAGTACCTGGCGGAGACCTACACCTTCGTCTACCTCGCCTCCGGCCGGGACCTGCTGCGGCCCCCGGCCGAGCCCAAAGCGCCTCAGTGGATGGTGGTGAGCAACCCGGACTTCGGCGGCGACCCGGGCGCAGCGGGCGCGGGTCAGCGCGCGGTCGTCCAGGGCGCCGAGCGCAGCTCGTTGGCCGGGGCGAACATCACCTCGCTGCCCGGGACCAAGGAGGAAGGGGAGCAGATCGCGGTGCTTGCCCGCGCAGCGGGCGGTTCGGTAGAGGAGCTGGCCGGGCCGGCCGCCACCGAGGCGAAGGTCAAAGCTGCGGTCCGTCCCGCGGTGCTCCACCTCGCCACGCACGGGTTCTTCCTGGCGGACATGCAGATCCAGTCAGGCCCCGACCAGGGACGGTTCATCTTCGTGCCGTCCAGGGAGGGTCCGCGCGCCGGCGCCTCGTGGAGCGGCAACCCGATGCAGCGCTCGGGCCTGCTGCTGGCGGGGGCCGCGCGGAGCTTGAGGGGAGACCAGGCGGCCGGCGAGGACGGGATCCTGACCGCGGAGGAAGTGGTCGGGATGGACTTGGAGGGCACGCGGCTGGTGTGCCTGAGCGCGTGCGAGACCGGCCTGGGCGAAGTGAAGCAGGGCGAGGGGGTGATGGGCTTGCGTCGCGCGTTCCAGATGGCGGGCGCGGAGAGCCTGGTGATGAGCCTCTGGCGGGTGCCGGACGCGGAGACGCGGGACCTGATGATCGACTTCTACCGCCGCTTCACCGCCGGCGAGTCGGCGCCGGACGCCATGACGGCGGCGCAGAGAGCCTTCATCGCCGCGCGTCGCGCCGCCAAGCAGAGCGACGCGCCGTTCTGGTGGGCGGGGTTCGTGGTCGGCGGGCGCTGAACCGCTGCCGTCTGCTGGCCCTCTCCGCCGTGGCCCCGCCAGGCCAGCCTCTTGCGCCAGCCGGGCCGAGCGGCGACAATCGGCCGGTGGGGAGGTCCCCCGCCATGCAACTCATGCTGCTCCTGCTCCTCGCCGGCCCCCCGGCCGCCGCACCGTTCGACGTACAGGTCGATCCGAGCGGCGCCGTGAACGCCACCGTCAACGGCGTGCGTTGCCTGGAGGACTTCCGCGTGCTGATCCCTGCGCCCGACTGGAAGGGCGGTGCCTCGCCCCGCGACGGCATCCGCCAGGACCTGGGCCCGGGCCACGTGCGGGTGTCCGGCACCATGGTCGACCAGACGCCCTGCGCCCGCCACGATGCCGAGGGCGCCGATCTGGCCTGGGAGGTGACCTTCACCCGCGACTACGCCGTCGAGACGGTGCGGCTCAACGGGCTGGTCGCCTGCGATCTGGCGGCGGGCAAGGGCGCCTGGCTGTTCCACCGGCCGAAGAAGCTCACCTGGGGGATGCTCCCCGCCCGCTACGGCGAGCCCGGTGGCTACCTTTCCGACTGGGGTTTCGACTGGTTCGCCTGGGCCCTGCCCGGCGGCGCCACGCTGCGCCTCCTGCCCCGCGACGGCCTGACCGGCTTCTATCAGCAGGATGGCCGGCAGTGGGGCGATGCGCGGTTCCAGGGCTGCTGGGTGATGCGCGAGAAGGGCGCGGTGCCTGCCGGAACCGTGCTGCGCGCGGGCATCCGCCTGGCGCCGCTGTCCGCGGATGAGCTGGCCGCCGAGGCCACTCGCGCCGGGTGCTCGCTCCTCGCGCCCACCGCCACGCTCACCCCGGATGCGGACGGGCGGGCCACCTGGTCCCTCGGGCTCACCAGCCTGTGGCCGCGGCCGCGAACCATCCGTCTTGCCTGGACCGCGCGCGACGACCTCGGCACGCCGCTCGCTCGGGGGCAGGAGGGCCTCGCCGTGGCGGCCCTCGGCTCCGCCGAGAGGCGCCTGGCCGTGCCCGCCTCGCCATCCGGCGACTACCGGCTGCGAGCCGAGCTGCACTGGAGCCCGGCCGCCCCGCCCGAGGTGATCGAGCAGCGACAGGTGCTCGCCCGGCCCGGCCCCCGGGCGCGGCTCAGCCTCGACGGTACCTGGGAGACCTGCCCCGACGCGGCCGGCGGCGACACGCCTCCGGCGGAGGCGAAGTGGACGGCGGTGCAGGTCCCCGGCTGGCTGCCGCAACCCGCCCGGCACACCTGGTATCGCCGCTCCTTCGACCTGCCGCCCGCCCTGCAGGGCCGCCGTCTGAAGCTCTGCTTCGGCGCGGTGAACCACGCCGCCCGCGTGTACGTCAACGGCCGCCTCGCCGGCAGCCACGTGGGCGCGGATGTGCCGTTCGAGCTCGACGTGACCGACCTGGTGCGGCCCGACGCCAACGAGCTGGCCGTGGCCGTCACCGGCTGGACCGCGGTCTGCACCAATCCCCCGGCGACGTTCGAGGTGAAGCAGTTCGAGCACCCCGGGTGGAAGATCCCGCCGGGCACCATCATCGCCCCCATCGGCGGCGACTTCCGCAGCACCGGCATCTGGCAGAGCGTGGCGCTCGAAGCCCTGCCGGCGGTTCACCTGGCGGATGTCTTCGTCCGCACCTCGGTGCGCCAGCACCGCCTCCGCGTGACCGCCACGGTGCGCAACGAGGGCGACGGGCCGGTGACTGTCCAACTGCACAGCCGCATCGCCGACGCGCACGGCCCGGCCAAGGAGCTGCCGGACGGCGAAGCGGCCTTGGCGCCGGGCGAGACGCGTGAGGTCCAGCTCTCCGCGCCCTGGGTGAATCCGCACCTCTGGTCGCTCGACGAGCCGCACCTCTACCGCCTCACAACTGACCTCTCGGTGGGCGGGCAGCACGTGGACACGCTCGCCACCCGCTTCGGCTTCCGCGAGGTGTGGACGGCCGGCAGCCGGGTGATGCTCAACGGCCTGCCGCTCACGCTCTTCGCCACCTCCACCTGGGACGCGCCGAGCTGGGAGGCCGCGCGCGAGCGCATGGCCCGCTTCAAGGCCGCCGGAGTGCGCAGCGTGCGCCTCCACACCCAGCCCTGGCAGCCGCACAACCTGGACGTGGCCGACGAGCTGGGCCTGCTGATCGTGGACGAGGCCGCCGTCTACTGCTACGCGCAGTCCTACGCACCCACCGACGAGCGGTTCTGGCGGGCCTACACCGAGCACGTGCAGGCCCTCGCCCGCCGCGACCGGAACCATCCCTCGCTGGCGCTCTACAGCCTGGAGAACGAGATCCTGAGCTGCGGCGGCAAGCCGGCGGAATGGGAGCCCGGACTGGGCAAGCTGGCCGATGCGCTGCGGCAGGTCGACCCCACGCGGCTGATCTTCTGCGAGTCGGACCTGGACCCGGCCGGCAAGATGGACCTCTACGGCATGCACTATCCGCGGGAGTACTGGGCCGGCTACACGCTCTACCCGCGCAAGTGCTGGTGGATGGGCCAGCCCATCGACTACCTCGGCCGCAAGTGGCAGTGGAAGCGCGACAAGCCGCTCTACATCGGCGAGTTCGACGGCGGCTTCCCCGCCTGGTACCCGCAGTACCAGGCCTTCTGGCTGGGCGACGAGGCGTACACCAGCCGCGGGCGGTTCTCGGTGGACTCGGTCAACTCGCGCGCCCGGCGCGAGATGATCGCCCAGGAGATCGCCGCCTATCGCGCCTACGGCGTCACCGGCATGAACCCCTGGTTCGACGCCGACGAGGTGGATGTCTTCGGCCCCGTGGCCTACGCACCGCTCACCCTCGCGGTGCGCGAGCAGACGACGCACTTCTACGCCGGCGATCGCGTGGTGCGCACGGTCCACGTCTACAACGACACCCTTCGGCGCACCCGGCTGGAGCTGCGCTGGCACGCCGGCGCCAGCACCGCCTCCGGCAGCGAGACGCTCGACCTGTCGCCGGGCACGGTGGCGGAGCGCAGGCTCACCTTCATCGCACCCAGGCCCCGCGAGCGCTGGACCGTGCCGTTCACCGTCGAGTTGCGCGAAGGGGCGCGGAGCGTGAAGACGGTCAAGCAACCGCTGGGAGTCTACCCGCGCCCCTCGGCGCCGCTGGACGCCTCCGGGATCGGGCTGTGGGACCCGGCCGGCACATCAACGAAGGTGCTGGCCGCGCATGGGGTGGCGCCGCGGCCGGCGGCCGACCCGGCGGCGCTGCCCGCCGGGCTGAAGGTGCTGTTGATCGGCGCCGGCGCGCTGCGGGACGGGGCCGCGCCGTGGGCCGCCTCGCTCGCCCGGTTCGTGGGTGAGGGCGGGCGCGTGGTCTGCTTCGAGCAGACCGCGTACCCGCAGGATTGGCTGCCGCTGCCCGTCGAGCTGGACGCGAAGCACAGCGCGTCACTGGCCTTCGCGCGCCCGAAACACCACCCCGTGCTGGAAGGCGTGGCCGACGAGGACTTGCGCTTCTGGCAGCCCGACCACCTGGTCAGCGCTCACACACTGCTCAAACCCAACCGCGGGAACTTCGCCGTGCTGGTGGACGCCGGCGGCATCCGCTCCGCCATCGACGACTTGAACGGCCTCAACTGGGCGCCGCTGCTGGAGCTGCCGTTCGGCCAAGGGCGGTATCTGCTCTGCCAGCTCCCGCTGATCGCGCGCGCTGACGTGGAGCCGACCGCGGAGATCCTGCTGCGCCGCCTG
>JACPDV010000561.1 GCA_016183835.1 Armatimonadota bacterium | reverse complement strand
GAACAGCCCGACCGGGGTCCAGCCGGTGCTGTTCCACGGCGGCGAGGAGAAGAGCAGGTTGAGGTCGCCGAGGAAGCGGACCCTCAGCCAGGGCACCCCGGGCCACAGGAAGTGGAGGCCGTTGACGAGGTCGATCAGCCCCATCACGGCGGCGGCGCCCCACAGCCAGGGGTCGCGCCAGAGCGGGGGGACGTCGCTCCCGCCGGCCTCCACCAGGGCGTAGGGAAACTGGATGATCGGGAAGGAGAGCCGCTCCTGCTGCGTCCACTGCCGCCGCATGAGGCTGTTGATGGAGAGCATGGCGAGCGACAGGAAGCCGGTCAGGGCGGTCCAGGCGAGCACCGGCCGGGCCCACAGCGAGAGGTGCCCCCAGACTTGCGGCCAGCCGCCGCCGCCGGCCTGGTAGTCGCGGAGCGGCTCGGCGTCCTTGAGGAAGAACAGCCGCGAGAGGTGCGGCAGCATGAGGGTCTCGAAGTGGTTGGTGTCGTTGCCGAACAGGGCGTAGCAGTGGATCTGCGGGTTCATGCAGCTCATCCACTCCGAGCCGATGGCGGTGCCCACCGAGACCATGCTGTAGATCAGGATCAACTCGCCGGTGGACAGCGCGAAGCGCGGCACGAAACGGAGGAGCGGCCGGTTCACGGCGACCAGGAGGAGCAGCGCAAAGACGGGCGGGACGGCGAGGGAGACGATCACGTCCACGCCCTCGTCGGCGCACCAGTAGGCGGCGAAGGGCAGGAGCACGAGCGAGACCAGCACGGCGCGGAGGAAGCGCCAGGCGGTAAGCGGCGCGGCCGGCGTTGGTTCTGACTGCCGAGCCCCAGTCAAGCTGGCTTCTCCTCCAACGGCGCCGGACTCCCTCCCCTGCGCAGCGGGGAAGGGCCGGGGTGGGGGCCCCCTCCCAGCCTCCCCCCGCTGCGCAGGGGGAGGCCGGGAGGGGGGCGACGCCCGCCGCGGCTCAACTCGCCCGCATCCCCTCCTCCAGAATAACAAGGTAGCTCTCCACCGGCATGTAGTTGGTCAGCGAGTTGCCGGTGCCGAGCGCCCAGTAGCCGTCGCCGAAGCACTGCTCGATCTTGCGCCGCGCGTAACGCCGCAGCGTCGCCTCGTCGCTGCGGCAGATCACGTCCACGTCCAGCCCGCCGAGCGGCGTCATGCGGTGTCCGTAGCGCGCCTTGAACTCCTCCACCGGCAGGATGGTGTCTTCGAACGAGTGCTTGGCGTCGATCCCGCAGTCGGCCAGATCGTCGTAGACGAGGTCGAGGTTGCCGCAGGAGTGGAGGATGAAGGGCTTGTCCTGCGCGTGGGCGGCGGCGGCCATGCGGCGGTAGATGGGGAAGATCAGCCGGCGGAGGTCCTCCGGGCGGAGGAACGTCGCGGTCTTGAAGCCCAGGTCGTCGCCCTGCCGCAGCGCACCCACGGCGTCCATCTGCGCCAGGTGCTCCACCGCCGCCAGGTGAAGCGAGCCGAGCTTCGCGAACACCGCCGCGACCAGCTCCGGCTCGTCGTAGAGGAGCACGGCCATGCCGGCCACGCCGAGCATGTAGGAGGCCCATTCGTAGGGCCCGGCGCCGACGCCGCCGACGATCCGGGCGCCGTCGGGGAGCAGCTTGGCGACGATGTCGAACGGCTCGAAGTCGATGGGCGCGCTCGCCGCGGGCCAGGGATAGGCCTCGAAGTCGGCCCAGGAGCGGATGCAGACGCGCTCCTCGCTGTGCGACGAGACGGTGCCGGGCGCATGCTCCGCCGCCGGCAGCGGGCAGCGCAGGCCGATCTCGAGGGGCACGCCGTCGTAGCCCATGCCGAGCCAGAAGTCGACGTAGACGCGCCAGTAGTCGGGGTGGCCGGCGAGCCGGTCGAGGTCGACGCCGGTGCGGCGGGCGATGAACCCGGAGCTGGCGAGGTGCTCGTAGAACGGCAGGTGCGCCGGCCGGCCGCGGCGCGTGAGCACCTTGAGGAATTGCTCGAAATCGGGCTGGCGCGCGAACGTCATGCCGTGCTCCGTGGTCTCGGGGATGTTCGCGCCGGGCCGCGGGGGCACCTCCGCGTTGACGGTCGCCTCGCCGGCTGGTAGAATCCGCCGGACTGATGACAGCCTTCGCCCTCGTGTTCACCGCGGCGATCCTCGGGAGCCTGCCGGAGCAGGGCTACGTGGATGTGGCTCAGCTCGTCCGCAGCGACCCGCGCTACGCGCGGGTGAGCCGGCTGCGCGATGCGGCGGAGCGCCTGCGCCGGACCGACCTGCCTGCCGCCGCCCCCACCCCGCCGCTGCCCACCGCCGTGGCCGGCGCAGGCGCCAACGGCGACACCGGCCCGGAGGAGGACCTCAACACCTTCGAGGTGGAGTTGAGCATCTATCGCGCCGCGCTGTCGGAAGAGGTGGAGAGCAACCGCCAGCGGCGGCTCGACAGCCGCTCCGAGGAGTTGTTCGACGAGTTGAAGCGGCGCCGCGCCGCGTCGCGCGACGACCAGAGCGCCTGGGAGCGGAGCATGGCCGCCGCGCAGGTGATCGACCGCGCCACCGCGGCGGCGTGGGAGGCGTTGGACGCGTTGCACGCGCCCGTCACGCCGAGCGGCCAGGCGGGCATGGAGCGGGCGAAGTCGGCGTCGGCCGCGGCCCGCGCCGTGGGCATCGCCCTGGCGGCCCAACGGCGCACCGAAGAGCACGTCTCCGCCACCCGGCGCGAGCGGCAGCAGGTGCAGGGCGTGTTCGACGGCTTGGACCGCACCGCGCGCGACGAGCGGAGGCAGGCGGAGCGCCGGCTGGCCGGACGTGAGAGTCAACTCGAGGACGAGGCCCGGCGGCGCACCGCGTACCGCGGCGAGCACTTCGCGCAGCTCGGCGCGCGCGAAGTGGACCTCTCGCTGGGCGAGTGGCGGAAGGCCCTCGACCAGCGCTTCGAGACCGCGGAACAGCGGCTCAGCGCGGAGCGAGGGCAGTTCGACCTGGCGGCCGAGGCGCTCGACCGGCAGGCTGCCGCCGCCGAGACGGAGCTGCTCGGCGCGCTCCGGCGGCGGGTGACCGCGCTGCTGCCGCTGCTCGGCCGCGAGCTGGGGATCGTGCTCACCACCGACGCCGCAGCCGGCTGGCCCGACGTCACCGCGCAGGTGGCGGAGCGGCTGGCGGCGCTCGAGGCCGGCCCTGCCGCCAAGCCGTGAGCCGGGGGAGAGAGCTTCGTTGATGAATCTGGCCGAGCTTGCCCGCCGCCTGGACGCGGAGCTGGTCGGTCCCGCCGAGCTGCCCGTGACCGGGGTCGGCGCTCCGGAAGAGGCGCGGCCGGGCCAGGTGGTGGCAGCCTTCGACGACGCGGCCCTGGTCAGCGCGGAGGCCGGACCCGCCGCCGCGCTGGTGGTGGGCGCCGAGATGTCCGCCGCCAAGCCGCACCTCCGCGTGGCCGACCCGCGCGCCGCCTTCGAGCAGCTCCTCGACCTCTTCGCTCCGCCGCCGCCGCCGCCCGCCGGGATCCACCCGCGCGCGCTGGTCGATCCCAGCGCCGTGATCGGCGCGGAGCCCACCCTCGGGCCCCACGCGGTGATCGGGCCGCGGGTGGTGCTGGGCGACCGCTGCCGTATCGGCGCGAACTGCGTGGTTGGCGAGGCGGCCCGGCTGGGCAACGACGTGACGCTCCACGCCAACGTCACGCTCTACGCCGGAGTGGAGCTGGGCGACCGGGTGATTGTCCACAGCGGCGCGGTGCTCGGCGCCGACGGATTCGGCTACCGATCCACGGCCGTCGGCCACGTCAGGGTGCCCCACCTGGGCACCGTGGTGCTCGAGGACGACGTGGAGGTGGGCGCCAACGCCACCATCGACCGCGCCAAGGTGGGCGCGACGCGCGTGGGCCAGGGGTGCAAGATCGACAACCTGGTGCTGATCGCCCACAACTGCCGGCTCGGGCGGCACTGCCTGATGGTGGGGCAGTCGGCCCTGGCGGGGAGCGTGGAGCTGGGCGAGGGCGTGGTGATGGCGGGCCAATCCGGCATCGCCGACCACCTCCGGGTGGGCGACGGCGCCGTGGTGGCCGGGCAGGCCGGGGTGATGAAGCCGCTCAGCCCCGGCGCGCGCGTGGCGGGCTCGCCGGCCCTGGATCAGGTCGAGTACTTCAAGCAACTGGCCGGGCTGCGGCGATTGCGCCAGCTCGCCCGCCGCGTCGAGGCGCTCGAGCGGGCGCTGGGCCGGACAGCGGATGATGATGCGACATAGACCCGTGACGCGTGCGCTCCTCTGGCTGCTTCTCGGCGTGCCCGGCGCGGCGCAGGCGGCCAGCACGCTCGAGTTCGAGGTCCGCGCCGAGACCGGCGCCGCCGCGGTGGCGGTCGTCGGCGGGCCGGTGCTGATCCGCCTCCGCGGCGCCTCGGCGGCGGCGCAGGCCCAGGTCATCGTCGCGCGACTGGCGCGCCTGGCCGAGGCCGGCACGGCGCCGGCGGCGTTCGAGATCCGCAGGGCCGGCGCCGACACGGCGGTGTTCGCCGGCGGCGCGGTGGTCTGCACCGCCACGGCGGAGGCGGCGCGGGCCGCCCGCGCCACGCCTAAGGGGCTCGCCGGAGACTGGCAGGCGAACCTGCGGAAGGCGTTCGCCGGGCCGTACGTCAGCGCCGTCGTGCCGCCGCTCTTGCCCTTCGGCGAGAGCACCCCGATCGCGCTCCGCGGCCAGCCCGCCGGCACCGCAGTGAGCGCCACCGTCACCGGCGCCGCCGCCGCCCGGGTCGACGAGCGGTCGGCCAGCGTCAGCGTGACCGGCAACGCGGTGGGCCCGGCCACCCTCACGCTTCGCCGCGGGCCGGCCAGCCTGACCCTCAACTTCGAGATCCGGATGAAGGCCGGGCGCGTGGCCGGCCCGGTGCGCGCTGCGTTCACCGGCAGCGGCACGCCGGCCGAGATGATCCGCACCGCTATCCTCAGCGAGCTGTATGCCGTGGCCGAGCTGCAGCCGGGCGTGCGGATCGAGCCCTCGCTTCCGCGCGGCGCCGCCGGCCTGACGCCCGGCGGGCAGACGGTGGTGCCCGTCAGCGTGCGGCTCAGCGGCGGCGACACGATCCCGGTCACCACCGACGTCGACGTGTCGCTCAGCGACCGGGACTGGCCCGAGCAGCCCGCCGACCGGCTGCTGGTGAGCAACGATCCCGAGAAGGTGGCCGGCTCGCAACTCCTCCTCCGCGGGGTGCTCCCGGCCGGGCAGCGCACGCGGCTCCTGTTTCACCACAAGACCATCGCCGACCGGCCGCTGGCCTACGAGGTGCGGCTGCTCAACCAGACCGATGCGCCGTCGCGCGTGCACCTCCGCGACGCCACCTGCGGGCCGAGCGAGGACGAGATCTTCGTCGGCCACCAGGCTTGCCTCGGCTACTGGCGGCAGCGCCTGGCGGGGCAGGGCTACTGCCTGCTGATCCCGCCGCACACCGCCTGGACCGTGCGTGCCGTGGTGGCGCCGCCGAACGACATCGTCAGCGGCCTGTGCGAGCTGACGCCCATCGAGGGCGGGCCGGTGGAGATGGAGCTGGTGGCCACCAGTGGGCCGCCGGTGAGCGGGCCGCGCGGCATCGCCGGGCCGAGCACCGCCGACAGCGCCGGCATCTGCCTCTTCGAGAGGCCCTACAAGGCCGAGGCCGGCAGCTACACCGCGGGCGGCATGCACGCCTTCCTCAACGTCGGCCGTGACCCCATCCGCAGCATCGCCGGCACCCCGTTGCAGGGCGACTACGGCGTGATCTACACGCTCGACTTCGACTTCGACAACCCTGGCGCGGCCCCGGCGCGATTCGAGCTGGTCTTCTCGGCCGATGGCGGCGTGGCCCGCGGCGTGCTGGTGGTGGACGGCAAGCTCCGCGAGACCGGGCTCGTCCGGCCGGCGCAGCAAGAGCGGGTGCTCGACCTGGAGCTGCCCCCGGGCGGGCGGCAGCGGGTCAACGTGCGTCTGATGCCGCAGTCGGGCAGCAACTACCCGCTCCGCCTCGTGGGCCGGCCCTACACCGCCGGCTGGTCCGGGCGGAGCGGCCGGTGACCGAGGCCGAGCGACAGGAGGTGGCCGAGCTCGCCGCCGACCTGGGCGCCGAGCTCCGCTTCCAGCAGCCGCTCGCGGAGCTGACCACGTGGAAGATCGGCGGACCCGCCGAGGCGGTCTTCAGCCCGCCCTCCGAGGCCGCGGTCGTCGCCATCCTCGCCCTCGCCCACCGCGCCGGCTGGCCGCTGCGCGTGCTGGGCAACGGCTCCAACCTGCTCTGTCCCGACGAGGGCGTGGCGGGCGTGGTGGTGCGGCTGGCCGGCGCTCTGACCCACACCCGGCTGGAGGGCGCGCGCCTCACGGCCGAGGCCGGCGCGTTCCTCCCCCGGCTGGCGCGGGAGACCGCCGCGGCCGGGCTGAGCGGGCTCGAGTGCGTCGGCGGCGTGCCCGGCACCGTGGGCGGCGGCTGCCTCATGAACGCCGGCATCCCCGGCGGCACCCTCGGCGACGTGCTGGACCAACTGCGCGTGCTTCGCCCCGACCGCAGCGTGGTCACCTGGCGCCGCGACGAGCTCGCCCTCGGCCACCGCGACAGCCGGCTGCGGCACGAGGCGGGGATCGTGCTCGCGGCCACATTTGAGCTGCGGCCCGACGACCCGCACGACGTGGAGGCGCGCCTGGCGAAGCACCTGGAGTATCGCCGCCGCACCCAGCCGCTCAACCAGCCGACATGCGGGAGCGTATTCCGCCGGCCGGCGCCCGACGTGCCGCCCGGCCGGCTGCTCGAGGCCGCCGGCTGCAAGGGGCTCCGCCGCAGCGGCGCCGAGGTCTCGTCGCTGCATGCCAACTGGATTGTGAATCTCGGAGGCGCGACGGCGGCGGATGTACGATGGTTGATGGATGAGATGCGCCGGCGCGTGCTGGCGGCCCACGGCGTCGAGCTGATCGCCGAGGTGGCGGTGTGGTGATCCCCATGAGTCCCCCTCCTTGCCAAGGAGGGGGTAGGGGGAGGTCCCGTCGCGCGCCGCGCATCTCAAACGGCTTGACGGCTGGGCGAGATGCCTCCGGAAGCGCGGCCATGGCGATGACCGTAGGCAGCCCGTTGACACTGTCGCGACGACGGCAGGCGCTCGGGCTTGGAAGCGGACCTGTGTCTTCGCGGCGCCGCGGCCACCTTTGAGGCAACGGGACCTCCCCCTGCCCCCTCCTT
>JACPDV010000560.1 GCA_016183835.1 Armatimonadota bacterium | reverse complement strand
GTCTACGCCCGGGAGGCCCAGGAGCCGGAGTGGGCCAAGGTGGCGTTGGTGGCCGACCCGGACAGCCCGCTCAAGCGTGCTCTGGACGGCCTGCGCGTACGCTACGACCTGCTCCCGCCCGGCGCCGCCCTGCCGGCCGGCGGGGTGCTGATCGTGGGCGGCGGGCCCGCGGCCTGGCGGTGGCTGGAGGACCACGCCGCGGCGCTGCCCACCTGGGCGGCGAACGGCGGGCGGCTCTGGCTGGACAACGTGCCGCCGAGCGAAGCGGGCACATTGGGCGCGATCCTGGGCGAACCCGTGACGCTGCGGCCGGCCGAGACAGTCCCGGTGACTCTCACCCGCCCGGATCCGTTGACCACGGGGCTGAGCAACCACGAGCTGTACTGGCGCGACCGGCCGATCTGGGACCAGTGGACCGCCCTGCGGCCGGTGGCCGACTGGGTGCCCGAGGGCCGCACCGGCGCCCTCACCGACCCGCCGGTGCTGACGCGGATTCCGTTCGACTACGCGGGCCGCGGCGGCGTGGTGCTCAACCAGATGCTCTGGACCACCACCGAGGGCGTCCGGCTGGAGGCGAGGCGGTCCTGCTCACCAACCTGGGCGTGCCGATGGACCTCTCACCGTTCGGCTCCGCCGCGGCGCGCGAGTACCGAACCGTGGACCTGGGGCCGTACGCCACCCTTGGCCTGGAAGGCGATCCCGAGACCGGCTGGATGGGCCACGGGCCGCGGGCGCTGGCGGGCCTGGCGCACGGCCGGCAGGTCTTCCGCGGGGTGCCGTTCGTGCTGGCCGATCCGGCGGCACACGGCGGGAAGTGCGTGGTCGCGCTGCGCGGCACGGCACGGCCGAACTACCCAGCCGAGGTGACCGGCATCGCCGTGAACGGCCGCGCCCGGGCGCTGCACTTCCTCCACACCTGCGCCTGGGCCGGCGCCGAGGGCACGCCGGCGGCGCGCTACGAGGTCCACTACGCCGACGGCACGCGCCAGGTGATCCCGGTGCGGGTCGGGCTGGAGGTGGCCGACTGGTACGTGGACCCGCATCCGCTGCCGCTGGCGGAGGTGGCCTGGCGTGGGCACGTCGACGACAAGCCGGGGGAGATCGGCCTGCACATGCTGCGCTGGGCCAATCCGTGGCCGGACAAGCCGATCACGGACGTGTCGGTGGTCTCGGCGGGCGGAGCGCCGGTCGCGGTGCTGATGGCCTTGACGGTGGAGCCGTAGGCCCGATGCGGCGCGGGAGGTCCCGCGGCAGCACGAACGAACGGGTCGGCCGGCCGGAAGCAGCTTCGGGAGCGCAGTTCGCCATGGCACTCCTCCGATCGCTCGGGACGCTCGGGATCTTCGCCGCCTGCCTCGCGCCGGTCCGCGGCCATGCCGCCAATGCAGAGCTGGCGACCTCCGATACCCTCCTCCGTGTCCAGGCGACGGACGGCCATCTGGCGGTCACGTCCCTGCGTCTCCGTGGCACCGGCCGGGACTGGGTTCCGCGCGACAGCGCCGTCGCCATCGTGTTGCCTGCGTCAGCGCGGGCGGACGATCGCGAGTACCCGCTCTCCTGGAAGCACGCCGGCATGCTGCACGACGGGAAGGAGCGCGCCGTCTTCACCTTTCGCTGCCAGGAGCCCGCCTTGGAACTGCGCTCCGTGTGGCAGGCCGCGCGCGGATCGGGCCCCGTCGAGCACACCTTGGCGGTCACAAACCGCAGCACTCAGACGCTCCTGCTCCCGCTGTCGACGAGCCTGGCGTTCGGCGCTCGAGCGGCGGCCGGACATTCACTGACCCACTGGTGGGTGGAGAAGGGCGCCGGGTATCCGACGGGCCACGGCACCCACCACGATCCCGTCTCGCCCGGCTACCGCTGCTCGCTGCTCTCCCTGCCCTACAGCAGAGACGGTGACGACCGCGATGCCATCCCCTGGACCGCCGGGCAGGCCGACACGGCGCGGGAAGGCTGGTACGCGGGCATCGAGTTCTCAGGCCGGGTCCGGCTGACACTGAATGGGCTGCCCGCCGCCGCCGGCACCGGCACCGGAGTGGCGGCCGAGCTCGGGCTCGACGGCGCGAATCAGGAACCGGAGCGGACCCGCCTGCTGCCCGGTGCCACCTGGCAGTCGCCCACCGTGTTCGTGGGCTGCTACGCGGGCGACGTGGATGACGGTGCGAACCGGCTGCACCGCTGGGTGGAGCGAGCCCTGCGTCCGCCGGTGAGCGATCCCCGCTACCCGCTGCTGACCCTCAACTCCTGGGGCAGCGGCATGGCCGTGGACGAGCCGCTGGCCCGCCGGATGATGGATGACGCGGTCTCCCTGGGTCTGGAGATGTTCCACGTCGATGCCGGGTGGTTCCGCTCCCCGGGCGACTGGCGTGCCAACCCCGCCAAGTTCCCGCATGGTCTGGCCGCCACCGCCGACCAGGCCCACGCCAAGGGTCTGAAGTTCGGTCTCTGGGTCGGCTGGACCCAGGGCGGCATCGAGCCGGACGCCCCGGACCGCCAGGCCATTCTGAACGTCTTCGCGCCCGACCGGCGGGACTGGTTCCCGCACGACTGCCCACCCAACTGGACGCCGAGCGATTTCACCGGCGCCGCGCTCTGCCTTGCGGATCCGGCGGCCGGCGACTGGTGTCTCTCCCTCCTGGATCGGCTGGTGCGCGAGTTCCACCTGGACCTGCTGGAGCACGACCAGCCGATGATCGTCGACTCCTGCGTGCGCACCGGCCACCCGCATACGGCCTCGTCCGCGGACGTCGCTTACCATGCCGCGCGCGGCTACTACCGCGTCTACGACGCTCTCCGCAGGCTGCACCCCACGCTCCTCTTCGAGGACTGCGTGAATGGCGGGCACACGGTCGACTACGGCATCGTGCGGCGGGTGCACTACATCAGCATCACGGACACCTACTCGCCGCTCGCCAACCGGCGCGCTTTCTACGACACTTCGCACGCCCTGCCGCCCTCGATGTGCGAGTGCTATGTGCAGAATGAGCCGGTGCGGACTCCCGCCGAGTTTCGGACCATGTTGCGCAGCGGGATGATGGGCTGGTTCACCCTCATGTGCGATCCCACGCAGTGGACCGCCGAACAGCACATCATCGCTCGACGGCAGGTCAGCCTCTACAAGACGCGTCTCCGCCCCCTGATCCGCAGCGGCAACCTGTACCACCTCACCGAGCGTCCCGACGGCGAGCGCTGGGATGCCGTGCAGTATGCCGATGGTGCTGGCCGGCCGGCTGTGCTGATGGCGTTCCGCGGCACCACGCCGGAGCCGCGCCACCTCTTCCACTTGCGCGGTCTCCGGCCAGAGGCGCGCTACCAGGTCACGTTCGAGGACGGCGACGTCCCGACCGTCACCCGCTCCGGCAAGGACCTGATGGAGCAGGGCCTGGCGGTGGATCTCCCTGAACCCGGCAGTTCGCAGCTCGTGTTCGTCACAGCGGTCGCGAGGTAGCCGGTTGCTTCCACGCGGCGTGCCGGGCCGCCTGTTCAAGGGACGAAGCTCGTCTACTCCGCCAGGCACTCACTCAGAAACGCGATCTTGCGCTCCATGTGCCACCCGCCGCCGCCCTCGTGCTTGTTGTACGGGTAGACCGCCATCTCCTTGCGCTCCACCCCCGCGTGGTTGAAGGCCGCGTAGACCGTCGACGGCGGGCAGACGTCGTCCCACAGCCCCACACTGCACAGGAGCCTCACCTGCGGCGCGATGCCCGCCGCCAGGTTCATCGCGTCGTGGTAGCTGAGCGTCCGCAGCGCCTGCTCGACATGGTGCGGGTAGACCTGGAAGTAGCGCTGAAGCTCCAGATACGGGCCGGCCGCCGCGATGTCCACCGCCCGCTGGTAGTGGCACAGGTAGGGCACGTCGGGCATG
>JACPDV010000559.1 GCA_016183835.1 Armatimonadota bacterium | reverse complement strand
CTCCCGCACGAGCTGGAGCAGGCGCTGGCCGAGTTCCCCGTGGCCTACGTGCCGGTCGGCTCGCTCGAGTGGCACGGGCGGCACCTGGCCCTGGGCAACGACACCCTCAAAGCCTATGGCATCATGCTGCGCGCGGCCGAGGCGTACGGCGGTGTGGTGGTGCCGCCGACCTACTGGGGCCACATGGGCTTCTGGAAGCCCGGCTGCCACCCTGGACTGCCGCCCGAGGTGGTGGACGCGGTCTTCACGGCGATCTACCAGGGGCTGGTGACGGTCGGGTTCAAGGTGGTGATCGGCATCACCGGCCACGACGTGAAGGAGCAGGTGCAGTCTCTCCAGAAGGCGGCGGACGCCATCGCCGCCGACGGCGCGGTGGGCTGCGCCATGATGGAGGGTGATCTCTACGACCTGCCCGGCGACCAGATGGACCATGCGGCGCACTGGGAGACCTCCATCCTGATGTGCCTGCGCCCGGAGCTGGTCCAGATGGAGCGGATCCGCGACGAGGACCTGTCCACCCAGGATGGCGCCCGCGAGGCGGGTATCTACGGCCGCGACCCGCGCACCGATGCGTCGGCGGTGCTGGGCGAGCAGATCGTGGCGCGCATCGTGGAGAACCTGGGCGCAAAGGCGCGGGAGCTGCTCGGAGAGCGGTGAGTGTCTGGTGAGGGTCGCGGCCAGGAGCTCGTCTGGCAGCCGCGTCGGCGCCACCTGTAGGGGCGACTGGCAGGTCGCCCGTCGGCGATGGCTGGCTGGGATCGCGGGCGACCTGCCGGTCGCCCCTACCGGCCACGCCCCGCCGGGCGCGGTTGCGTTCGGGCGCAGTGCGCCAAGTCCGGAGGCGAAGCAATGCTTGTACCCACGTCGTTCGCGACGCTGACGGCGCCGGCGGCGGGCGGGGTGCCGACGGCGATCGTGCGGCCGGCCGATGAGCTCCGGCTGCGCGACACCGACTGCAACAGCCCCGTCCACTGGTCCGGCGACACCTTCTACATCTTCAACAGCATCGGGCAGCCGTGGCGCAGTCACGGGTCCGACCTGTTCCACCTCGACCTCACCGGGCTCGCGGTGCGCTACGACAACGAGTGCAGCGGCGCCCGCTGGATCGAGGCCACTTGGCAAGACGACGACGGCACGCTCTACGGCTGGTATCACAACGAGCCGCTCGGCGTGGTGCCCGAGGTCACCGAGCGCCATCTCACCGCGCCGCGGATCGGCGCCGTGGTGTCGCACGACGACGGCGCGAGCTGGCGCGACCTCGGCTTCGTCCTGGAGGCGCCGCCCGGCACGCTGCACCGCGACACGCACAACTTCTACTTCGCCGGCGGCAACGGCGACTTCTGCGTGGTGGTGGACCGGGCGAAGGAGTGGGTCTACTTCTACATCAGCACCTATGGCGACTTCGAAGAGCAGGGCGTGAGCGTGGCACGCATGGCGCTCGCCGACCGTGGCAGCCCGGCGGGCAAGGTGCTCAAATGGCACGGCGGCGGCTGGTCCGAGCCCGGCCTCGGCGGCCACCTCACGCCCATCTTCCCGGCCCGCATCGACTGGCACCGCGAGGACGCGGACGCCTTCTGGGGTCCATCGGTACACTGGAACACCTGGGTCGAATGCTGGGTCATGCTGCTCAACCGGGCCAAGGACAAGGACTGGGGGCAGGAAGGAATCTACGTCACCTTCAGCGCCGACCTGTCGCGCCCGGACGGGTGGTCGGAGCCGGTGAAGATCCTCGAGCCGCCGTACAAGCCAGGCTGGTACCCGCAAGTGATCGGCACCGCGAAGGGCGAGACCGACAAGCTCGCCGGGCGGACCGCGCGGCTGTTCGTCCACGGTGTGTCGCGGTGGGAGGTGGAGTTCGAGCGTCCCGGCGGCGCGTAGGGACACGCCAATGGCGTGTCCTCCGCCGGCGCCAGGCGTTGCGGAGCAGGATGCCAGGCGACGATCCGGGCAGCATACCGCGCCCCGAGGACACGCCGTTGGCGTGTCCCTATGGGGTGATCATCACGTCATCGATCCAGCACATCCCCACCGTCCCCAGGTTGAAGAACAGCACATGCTCGCCCGGCTTGTAGTCCGCGGGCAGCGTGAACGTCGTGCCGAACTCCTGCCAGTCGGTGGTCACGTCCACGGTGTGGTTCCCGTAGAAGACGTACGGCGGCTTCTGCGTGCGCACGTGCACCGTCAGCTTGCTCGGCTGGGCCGCCCTGGCCCAGTACTTCATCGTGTACGTCGCGCCCGCGACGAGCACCGGCGCATACTGGTGGAACTGCAGGCCCGGCTGGAGAACCGTCACCTTCGCCGCACGCTTGCCGGCGTGCGCACCCTCGGTGCTCAGCTCGAACGACCCGTTCTCCGGCTTCGGCGGGTACAGGCTCCAGCCGCCCTCGCCCTCGAAGTCGGCGTTCTTGACCGGGCTGGCCGCCGCCGACGCCACCCAGCCGGCCAGCAGCGGGCGAACGGCGTCGGCCACCTGCTTCGCCTGCATGTCGCGGCCCTGCTCGTTGTAGTGGAACGTGTCGGTCCAGAGCTTGTTGCGGTCCTGCGGGTCCATCAGCGCGAACAGGTCGTCGGTGGGGAAGCCGTACTCGGCGACCACCTTCGCCGCCACGGCGTTGAGCGCCTGCGCCTTGGCGGTGAGGTCGGGGTCCTTGAGCGGCGTGGAGGTGGCCCAGACGGTCTTGGCGCCGTGGCCCTCGGCCTTGAGCAAGTCGAACGCGGCGCGCAGGCTCGTCTCCCACGCCTTGGGGTCGGTGCCCAGGCTGTGCAGGCCGTTGTTGAAGTGGACCACGGCGTAGGGGTACTCGCCCAGGATGAACGCCAGCTCCTTGACGTAGGAGGGGTCGGTGACGCACTTGGAAGAGGCCCGTAGGCGACACCGTTGAGCTTGTCGCGGACGAGGCCCGAGTAGCCGTTGCAGATGGAGTCGCCGATCAGCAGGACGCGCGGCAGGGCGGACTCGTTGGCGTTGAAGTTGTAGGTGGTGGACCACTCGGTGGCCTCACGCTCGCGGGCGGCGGACGGGTTGGGCATCAGCAGGACTCCCGAGACGGACAGCAGGCAGGCGGTGGTGAGCAGGCGGCGTAGTTGGATAGGCATGGTCGGCTCGGCTGCGCGGGCTGGAACCTGGGTTCGGCGGCGGGGTGGCGGCTCCCTTCCGGGCAGGTGGCATGGAGGGTCCGCTGTTGACTGACTCGGCACATCGCCACACACAGATCCTATCACGCCGAGGGAATCAGCATGGCCGCAGCCGTCGTGACTCGGGACTACAGCCTGACCGGCGCCGAATCCGCCCACGCGGTCGAGCAGCAACTGGCCGAGGCGGAGTGGTATGCCTCGCCCGTGCCCCGCGAGGCCATGCGCGAGCTGCTCGAGCGCCGCGACGACCTGGCCCTGCGCGACACAGCCCTCTGGTTCGGGCTGCTGTTCGTCTTCGGCGCGCTGGGCTATCGCTGGTGGGGCAGTTGGTGGGCGATCCTGCCGTTCGCCGCCTACGGCGTGATCTACGGCTCGTCGTCCGACTCGCGCTGGCACGAATCGCTCCATGGCACCGCGTTCAAGACCGACTGGCTGAACAACGTGCTCTACGAGATCGCCTCGTTCATGGTGCAGCGCGAATCGACCGTTTGGCGCTGGAGCCACATGCGCCACCACAGCGACACGATCATCGTCGGCCTCGACCCAGAGATCGCCGTGCCGCGCCCGCCGAAGCTCGGCAGGCTGGTGCTCTCGTTCCTCGGCTACCAGGCCACGGTGGCCTACTTCCGTAAGGTCTGGCTCCACTGCGCCGGTCAGATCATGCCGGACGAGAAGACCTTCATCCCGGAGTCGGCCTGGAACACGGTCTATCTCAAGGCCCGCATCTACCTGGCCATCTACGCCGGCGTGGTGGCGCTGAGCCTGTGGCACCACAGCCTGCTGCCGCTGATGTACATCGGCCTGCCCAACTTCTACGGCTACTGGCTGATGCCGATCTACGGCTACACGCAGCATGCGGGCCTGGCCGAGGACGTGCTCGACCATCGGCTCAACTGCCGCACGGTCTACATGAACCGCGTCAACCGCTACCTCTACTGGAACATGAACTACCACGTCGAGCACCACATGTTCCCGCTGGTGCCCTACCACAACCTGCCGCGTCTGCACGAGCTGGTCAAAGCCGACATGCCGCCGGCCTACGACGGCCTCGGTGCGGCCTGGCGCGAGATCATCCCGGCGCTCCGGCGACAGGCCACGGATCCGGACTACTACGTGCAGCGCGAGCTGCCGAAGGCCGCGCGACGGCGGACGGCGGCTCACGAGGCGCGGACGGTCGTCTCCGACGGCACGGCCACCGCGGACGGCTGGCTGGACGTGGCGGCGGCAGACTCGCTGGCAGTCGAAGATGTCCTGCGCTTCGACGTGGGCGAGCGCACATTGGCGGTCTACCGCGCGGGCGACGGCGAGTACCATGCCACCGACGGCCTCTGCACCCACGGCGGCACGCACTTGGCGACGGGTGTGGTGATGGGCCATCAGATCGAGTGCCCGAAGCACAACGGCCGCTTCGACGTGCGCGACGGCTCCCCGCAGCGCGCGCCCGTGTGCGTGGCGGTGCGCACACACCCGGTGCGGGTGGCGGAGGGGCGGCTGCAGGTGAGGCTGAACGGCGGGGCGTAACGGGACCCGCAGCTACCTGTCCCGGATCGTCGCGGCGACGAGGGCCTTGCGAAACTCGGGCAGGGATACTCCGGTCTCCGACTGCACCAGGCTCGCGCCATAGGGCGTGTGTCCCCCGCAGCCCACCCCGAGGGTCAGCTCCCCGCCCACTCCGTCGTCGCGAGTCCGGCCGTGCACATCGGTCAGCCGGGCGGTCGCCGGCGGGAACCTGACCACCGCGACCCGCGGCTTGTCGTAGAGCGCGTGCAGGCCCTCCCAGTATTGCGCTAAGAAGCGGCCTTCGGCGGACCGAAAGACGAACAGCCGCACCCCGTGCGGCATGGCGATGTTCTGCTCGACAAGCGCGGCCTTGAGCAGCAGTGGGCTGCAGTCCGGGTTGATCAGGTCGAAGCGGCGCTGGATGGGTTCGGCGAGGCCCCAGGCCCGGCCCATGTGAATCGGGTAGGTGGCGGCGCAGCCGCACCAGTCTTCGCCGAGGGCCTGGATCCGCACCCGGGTGGGATCGAAGGTGTAGCCGTTGGCCTCGAGTTGGCTGCGGAGGTCGACGGCCCAGCCCTTCGACCGCTCCCAGGCGGCGATCTCGCCCTCGCTCAGCTCAACGCCGCGGGCGCGCTCTGCGCGCCGCCGGTCGGCGGCGATCCCCGCCACGAACTCCGCGCCGAGGGCCTCGCGGTCCGCCGCCGGGCTGGACCCCAGCCGGCAGACCACACAGCGCGCGCCGAACGTCTTTTGTGCCGCCTCGATCAAGGGTGGATCGCCCCGCATCCCGCTGGGCAGGAAGAACACGGCGGCGTCCCCATCCGGCGTGCTGAGGAGCGCGTAGTACTTCTGCTTGAGGGGCTGCTCGTATTCGTAGCAGATCTCACAGCGCCCGGGCCACTGCTCCCACTCCGGCGTCGCGCGTCGCTGGTCGCCGGGGGTGATCTCCAGCCAGTTGAGCGCATGGAGTTGACCTGGGAGAAGATGACCTGCTTCACCCCTTGCTCTTGGAATGCCGCGAGTAACGGTTTGTAGAGTGGCACCAGCGTTCCATCGGCATGCAGCCGATAGACCCCTGTCGGTCGCCGGGCCATGGCGATGAAGGGTTCGCCGTGACGGTCGGCAGTCCTTCATCCAGGGCGCCCGATCGGTCCCACGGCCGTCCCCGGAGCCGGGTCGTCCGCTTCCCTGGCGCGACCGATGTGCCACCAGCGCCCCCTTCGATCGCCGCTGTTGTGTTCGAGGCCGGGTGACACTAGAATCCGTCCGCGAGGGAGCACTGCCGTGACCTCCGGGCATCTGCTGTGGCTCGCCACCTTCCTGGGCGCCGTCGCGCTGGCTGCATTGGCGTCGGCCGCCGAGCCGATCCCGCCGCAGGCCAGGCGGCCTGATGGCTCGCCGAACCGGGCCGTCTGGATGGTGCAGGGCAGTTTTGGCGTGATGACCCACTACCTGATCCAGCCGCAGGGCGCCACGCCGGAGGAGCGCACCACGGAGCTCAATCGCATCGTGGACCGGTTCGACGTGGAGCGCTGCGTCGGGCAGATCGAGGAGACCGGCGCCGACTGGGTGATCTTCACCCTCGGTCAAACCACCGGCTACCTGTGCAGCCCGAACGCTGTCCTCGACGCCCGCGCACCCGGCAGGACGCCGCGCCGCGACGTCGTGATGGAGATCGCCGAGCGGCTCGCGCGCTCCGGCAAGCGTCTCATCTTGTACCTGCCCGCCGAGCAGAACGCCGACCCGGTGATCCAGGCCGCCCTGGCCGCCGGCACCGAGGGCTACACCGAGCGCTACTTCGAGTTCTGCCGGGCCTGGTCCCTCAAGCTCGGGAAGCTGCTCAGCGGCTGGTGGTTCGATGCGTGCGGGCCCCACCCGGACGCCTACTGGCAGGGTTGGATGACCGCCCTGCGCGCCGGCAACCCGGACTCCGCCGTCGCCTTCAGCGGCGCCGAGTTCTGCTGCGGTGGACCGGTCAACCCGGTCTGCAAGCTCGAGGACTACCACGCGGGCGAGATCCACCTGTTGGAGGACGGACAGATTCGGCGCGACTTCCTGCCCCCGGGCGGCGACATCGTCGTCACGCCCGACCGCAAGCTGCGGCTGCGAGGCCAGGAGGCGCGCCTCTACCTCCCTGACGGCCCGTTCCTCGACGGCGTGCAGTGGCACTGCCTGCTGCCGCTCGACCTGACGTTCAACCCTGCCGTGCCAAACCAGTTCTGTCACTACACCGACAAGGAGCTGCTGGCCTTCGTCCGGGCAGTGAAGCAGGTGGGCGGCGCGATCACCATCAACGTGCCGATCGAGGTCGAGAGCGGGCACATTCCGGAGGACAGCCAGCAGGCACTGGTGAGGCTGGGGCGGAACCTGCGGGCGGGCGGGTAGACCGTCGGCCGGCCGAGGCGCTGGAGACCGAGCCTTGAAGGCAACCTTCGTGATGGCACTCCACCTGCTGGTCTCGTCGGCGGGGGCCGCACCCACCCGGCTCACCGACGTGCCGGGCGACGCCACCGAGGCCGCCTGGTCGCCCGACGGACGGACCATCGTCTACCAGTCGGGGGACGATGGCGACACCGACCTGCTCCTGCTGGACCTGGACAGCGGACGGCCGCGACCGCTGGTGACCGGCCCGGGCGAGGCGCTCTACCCCGCCTGGTCGCCCGACGGCAAGGCCATCGTGTACGCCTTCTCGCACCCCACCCGCACCGTATTCCAGGGGCTCGATCAGGGCTGCAACCTGATGCTGATCCCCGCCGCCGGCGGTGCGCCACGGCGTCTCACCGACGGACTGGTCCGCGACTACGCCCCGTCGTTCAGCCCCGACGGACGGTTTGTCTGGTTCAGCTCCACGCGGGACCTGAAGCAGTCCGGGGTGGCGGTCTGCCGGCTGCCGGTCGCGGAAGGAGCGCCGGAGCGGGTCATCTTCCGCGACGCCGACGACTACGCGGCGGTGCAGCCGGCGCTCTCGCCCGACGGGCGGTTTGTGGCCTACGGGCTGTACCGCGGCCACCGCTCGAACTGGACCATCCAGCTCGCCCGCACCGACGCGCCGGAGCGCCGCTACCCGCTGACCGACCCGAACTGGCCCTGCTACGGCCCGCGCTGGTCGCCCGACGGCAAGTGGCTGGGCTGCACCTGCTACCAGCCCGGCGACCCCGGCTGGGGGGTTTACCTGATCCTGGTGAGCACCGGCGGCTGGCTGCGGCTCGACGCGGGGCCGGGCAACTCGCGCAGCCCGGCCTGGTCGCCCGACGGCCGGCAACTGGTGTACGAGAACAATCAGACAGGGCGCTACCAGCTCTACCGGGTCACCCCGCAGCTTCCGGCGCAGCTACCCGGACCCGAGTCGGTCGCGGAGGGTGGCGCGGCGGCGGTGCTCGATCTGAGCTTCGAGCGCGAGCCGCAGGGCGAGGTGACGGACCGGTCGGCGCACGGCAACCACGGCCGCGTGAACGGCGCGGTGACCTGGGCCGACGGGGCCGTGCGCTTCGCGGCCGACAGCAGCATCGCGGTGCCCGCGCCGCGCGGGTGCGACTTCGGCCGCCGGCCGTTCTCGGTGCGCGCCGACCTGTTCGTCGAGCGACATACGCAGGCGCTTCGGCTGATCGCCGGCGGCGACTACCCCGTCAGCCGGCGGGGCTGGCAGCTCTACCTGGATGACCAGGACCGCCTCTGGTTCAACGCGCGCTCCGCCGACACGCTGTTCATCGGCGCCTGCACCGACGGCCCGCTGCCCACGGGCAAGCGGCTGACGGTGGTCGGCACGCGCGACCGGATGGGCCTGGTGGAGCTGTTCGTCGACGGGGTGGCCCACGGCACGGTGGGAACCGGGGCCAACCTGACCTACCCGGCGCCGACCCAGATCTGCCTCGGCCGGCAGTACGACGGCACCATGCCGGCTCTCGGGGTGCGTCTCTATCGCTTCGAAGTCCATCCCACGATGTTGCTCCGCGGCGAGGGCGTGGCCGCCAGCCTGGAGGAGTTCCTGCAGCCATGAAAGCCCTGGGCATCCCCGCCGCGCTGCTCCTGCTCACCGCCTCGGCCCGCGCCGAGGAGCGGCGGTTCGAGGTGGCCGCCTGGGTCGACCACTTCGACTTCGCCGGCGCGGCGGCGGGCGGCAAGCTGCTGTTCGACACCGAGACGCCGGAAGGCAACGCCCGCATCCTGGGTCACGTGCAAGAGCTCGGCGCCACGACCATCCTCTGGCGCAACTGCGCCGGCAGCACGATGCGCTACCCCAGCCGGCTGGAGACCGGCCACCAGGACGCCCCGCGCGACAAGCGCCGGGTGCCCAGCAGCGCGACGGCCTACGGCTGGGTGCGCTACGCCGAGGCCCGGCCGGACATCCTGCGCACCGCGCTGGACCTCTGCCGGCAGCACGGCCTGCGGCCCGGGGTACACTGGCCGTTCGAGGAGAACCACTGGGCCGGCTTCACCTTCGGCGGCTGGAACCTGGAGCACCCGCAGTTCTGGTGCCGCAACGTGGAGGGCGTGCCCTGGGCCGGCCGCTCCAGCCTGGGCTTCCCGGAAGTGGTGGAGCACAAACTGGGTCTGTTCGGCGAACTGCTCGACCGGGGGGCCGACGTGGTGTTCCTCGACTTCTTCCGCAACGGCGGGTGGAGCCCGGCGTACGAGTACACCGAGCCGGTCAAAGCCGCCTGGCGGGAGCGCCACGGCACCGAGCCGCCCGCCTCGCCGCTCGACCCGCAGTGGTGCGCCCATGTGGGCGACTACGTGACCGAGCTGCTCCGCGCGATGAAGGCCAGGGCGCGGGCGGCGGGCCGGCCGGTCGAGCTGTGGGCCGGCATCCCCCAGATCGCGCCCCTTGGCGACGCTCCGCTGCGCCACCACGGCGCCGACTGGCAGCGCTGGGTGCGCGAGGGGCTGGTGGACGGGATCGTGATCAACAACGTGCAGTTCGACCGCGCCGATCCGTACGGCAGCACGCGGGCGCTGTACGCGGACGTGCTCAAGCTCACGCGCGGCCATTGCAAGCTGTACTGCCCGGTGGCCGCCTACGACTACACCGGCTTCGGGGTGCCCGACTACCGGAAGGTCACGGGCGAGAGCTTCACCGCGGTGGCGCGGCGGCTGATGGAGCTGGCTTGGGAGGTGGGCGCCGACGGGATCAGCCTGGAGTGCGTGGATTACGACAACTACCCGGCGGACGCGCGGCAGATGATGCGCGAGCTGGCCGCGGGGAAGTGCCACAACGTCAAGCCGTAGCGCCCCCCGGGCGAGTTACCCGCCGCCCTTGCGCAGCCGCACCGCGCGGACGTACAGGTCACCGCCCGGGTTGAACAGGCGGAAGTCGGCGTCGCCGTTCTGCCGGTTGTCCAGCCGCGCGTCGGCCAGCGTCCAGCGCGCGGTGCGCCACTGGCCGGTGTTCGCCCGGGTCACCGTCTCGGGCGCGTCCTTGTAGGCTCCCTCATGCGGCGCTGCGGCGTCCGTAGAGTCGTACTGCAGCCCGAACCGCCCGCCACCCGAGTCGAGGTACTCCACTGCGAGGGTGAGCGGCCCCCGGCCGGCGCGGTAGAACGCGTCGTGGACGGCGAAGTAGAGGTAGTACGGCGGCTGGTGCGCCGGCAGCTTCCAGCAGCGTGCGCCGGCCTGCTCGTCGACGCTGAACGGGCCGTCGTTGACCCATACCGGCCAGAGGTCCGCGGCCAGGTCGGGCCGGCCCACAAGCTCGCGCAGCGCGGCGTAGCGTGAGTCCTCGGGACGGTAGACCTCGGGGTGCGAGTGGTACTCCTTGATCAGCCGCAGCAGCGTCACCATGTCCACGACCCGGATCGACTCACCGGCCTGCCGGTCGAGCTCCCGGCTCACCTCCGCGTACCAGCTCGGCGGCATCAGGATGGAGCGCCAGACGTGGAAGGTGGGCGCCGGGCCGCTGCACTGCCGGGCGATGGCCGCCGCCGCGGCCGCCGCGTCGTGGGGCAGGTCGCCCGACATGCGCAGCGTGGGCATGCCGGCGTGCACGCCGCTGCGGCCGATCTTCTGCGCCACGATCCCGTCGGGCGAGAACCGGGCGTAGGCGTCCAGCCCAGCCTGGTCCAGCCCGCGGGCGTAGCCGTCGATCACGAACCCGGTGACACTCAGGTCCCATTGCCGGTAGAACCGGGTGCAATGGCGCTCCCAGGCGGGCAGGCCGGAGGGCAGGCCGGAATGCGGGCGCGGCTCGGTGAGGTAGCCCGGGTTCAGGTAGCCCGCACCCGAGTCGCCGGCCACGAACACGTCGTTGGCCGTCGCCCGTTCCCGCGCCCAGGCCATGCCCAGCGGGAAGCGCTCGGCCAGGTTGGGGTTGAACGCCCAGCTCAGCGGCGCGCTCCCGCGCGCCGGGTCGGACCACATGCGGGGAAGCTGGTGGTAGAGCCAGGCCGCCGCATCGTAGTCGCCCACGTAGTGCGCCACGTAGTGCCGCGGCACGATCCGGCCGTCCGCGCCGAGGATCCCTCGCGCAGTCAGCTCCTCGGTCGTCGGGCGGTGTTGCGGGTAGCGCTCGCGCAGCGGGTAATGCTGGTAGAACGAGGCGTTGGCCATCGCCGACAGGCCGATGGCGTCGGCGTCCATGTAAGCGTTGTAGCAGGAGAGGATCTCGGCGTAGCGCCACTCGGTGGGCACCGGGTCGTGCTTGCCGCCCGCGGCGCAGCCGTTGCCAGTCCAGTTGGTGTACTTGTAGGCCCACGGCACGAACCCGGCGACGTGGATCGTCTCCTCGCCATGCACCTGGTCGTACGCGGCGCGGAGCAGGCGGCGCAGTGTCTCGGCGTCGGTCCCGGGCGGCTGGCCGGGCTCGTCCACCGGGCTCTCGTCGTCCCATACGTCCAGGTCGAACAAGACCCCGCCGTGGGCGATCACGTAGTCCTGATTGGTCAGCGTGTGCAGCTCGGGCGACCCGGCGCGCCAGGCGGTCAGCCAGTAGCTGTCCAGGTAGTAGCCCATCTTCCGTGCGTTGGCCCGGCCGGTCTGCACGTACTGGTCTATCAGCCAGCGGTAGGCATCGTTCTTGGCGCTGCCGGTTTCCACCACACACGTCACTTCCGGCAGCATCTTCGGGATCGGGATCCGGACCGGGACG
>JACPDV010000033.1 GCA_016183835.1 Armatimonadota bacterium | reverse complement strand
GTCGAGACCGGCGAGCCGCTCGGCCACGAGGCGCTCTCGCGCGGCCCGCGCGGGACCGAGCTGGAGTCCCCCGGGCCGCTGTTCGCGCTGGCCGCCCGCCACGGTCTGGTGGAGGACCTGGAGCGCGCCTGCCGCCGGGTGGCCTTCCGCGACTGGGAGTTCTTCGGCGCGCCGACCCGGCTGTTCCTCAACACGGTTCCCGGCACGATCCGCGACGCCAGCTTCCTCGGCCGCGGCCTGCTCGACTATCTGGGGCCGACGCTGTCGCCGCAGATGGTGACGCTGGAGATCACCGAGCGCGAGATCATCGAGAACCTGAACCTGTACCGCGAGGCGATGCACGCCTTCCTCGACCTCGGCTTCACGTTCGCGATCGACGACGTCGGCGCTGGCCACTCGGGTCTCGAGACCGTCGCCACGCTGCAGGCCTCGTACCTGAAGATCGACATGAGCCTGGTCCGCGACATCCACGAGAAGCGGGTCAACCAGCAGGTCGTCAAGGCGATCCTGGAGATGGGCCAGGGCATGGGCGCGACCGTGATCGCGGAGGGCATCCAGACCGTCGAGGAGAAACGGGCGCTGCTGGACCTCGGCATGCGTTACGGCCAGGGCTACCTGTGGGGCCGGCCGAAGGACCCGCGGGCGATCTCGCCCACTCGCTTCGTCGCCAGGGAGTAGCCCGCTGGCGGAATGCAAAACGAAGCGCCCCCGTGATCGTGAACACAGCGCGTGCGGCAACGGGGCCTATCGTCGAAGAAGGAAGGCCCGGTCCGCGAGGACCGCACGCCGGGCAAGGAGGCTCTCATGCCACTCCCCAGAAGCGCGTGGCGGCGGAACACTTCGCCAGGGCGTTCGAACTCGACCCGGGCTTCAGGCCGGCCTGGGTCCGTCGGAACTGAGGCCGCGCCTACTCGTACTGCAGCGCGAAGTGGCGCTCCAGGCGGCGCAGGTCGTCGTCGCGCGACTCGATCGAGAGCGACGTCATCTCGCCCAGCGCATTGAGCCCCGCAAGCGCGTTCAGACTCGCGTCCTTGACCCCGGTCGCCGCCAGCCGCCGGCAGAACGCGGCGTTGGTCTCGTGCGCCTCTTGCAGGAAGGCCAGCAGGTCGTGCAGCTCCCAGTCCGCGCTCTTGCCGTGGCGTTGGCGGAAAAACTGGGCCATCAGGTACATCGAGATCATCCGGTAGGTCGACTCTTCCGGCGTCATGAACGGCAGGTGGGTGGCCACCATCGGCCGCAGCCGCGACAGGATCGGGCAGCCGGAGGAGACCGTGAAGATGCCGATCAGCGAGGCTGCCGCGTGCTGCAGCGCCGTGCGCTTGACGTACTTGCGGCCGTGGCCTTCGACCGTGACCTCGACCTCCTCGTAGCTGAAGCGGTCGCCCAGGAAGGCCACTACCTCGACCAGGTTCTGGGCGATCGGGCAGCGCGGATGCTGCTGCTCGTTCAGCGGGCAGTTGGCGCACTGCTTGAAGGAAAGTGCCGTCCACTCCGGGTAGCTCTTGCGCGCGGGCACCGCCATCTGCAGCGTGTCGCGGTCGAGCGCCATCGTGAACACCCGCTTCGTCCCGTCGTCGAACGCGAACGTGTAGCGATACGTGAGGGGAGAGGGGTGGCCCGCTGCGGTCTCGCTCATGGCTCAGCCGGTACTGTGCGCGTGGGGCCGTCCGGAGTCAACGCCGGGTTCCGGTGCCGGGCGAAGCCCGTCACCGGGCCCATGGGGGCTACGTCGCGAACGGCCGCTCCTCCGCCCCCAAACCCCCGTCGGGCGGCTCGCGCCAGGCGGAGCCTGTCGCTCGGGCCCATGGGGGCTACGTCGCGAACGGCCGCTCCTCCGCCCCCAAACCCCCGAGCGCCCGCCGTGCTAGCAGGTAAACGGGGCCGCTCAGCAGCAGAAGGCCCAGCGCGCGCCCGCTGTTGGAGCGGTCCCCGGCCACCGCGGCCACCAGGAAGGCGAGCGAGCCGAGCAGGGCGAAGCTCGTCAGCCACGGGTAGAACGGCACTCGGAACGGCCGCGGTCGCTCCGGCTCCCGGCGGCGCAACACGATCACCGACAGGAACGACAGCGCGTAGGCCGCGACGAAGAAGAACGCCAGCAGCGCCAGCACGGCGTCGAAGGTGTTGGTGGCGATGAAGGCGAGCGCGACCGCCGTGCTCAGGAACAGCGACACGACCGGGGTTCCGCCGGCGTTGACGCCGGCCACCGCGCCCGGCAGCAGGCGGTCGCGGCTCATCGCGAACGGCACCCGCGAGCCCATCAGCAGGCAGGCATTGACCGCGGCCAGCATCGACACGACCATCAGCACCCGCAGCACCGTGTCGCCGCCCGGGCCGAACAGGCGCGCGGCGGCGGTCGCGGCGACGAACGGGTCGCCGGCCATCTCGGCCACCGGCACGACGCGCAGGAAGGCCGCGTTCAGCGCGAGGTAGAGACCCGCCACCAGCAGCACCCCGCCGATCATCGCCCGCGGGATGTCGCGACCGGGGTCCTTGACCTCCTCGCCGAAGTAGATGGGCCCGGTCCAGCCGTCGTACGTGTAGATGGCCGACTGCAGCGCGACGACGACGGCCGCCGCCAGGGCGAGGCCCGAGGGTACGACCGGGACGCTCGCCACGGCGACCGCGGCGGGCGTCGCGGGCGTGACCAGCAGCGCCGCCCCGGCCAGGGCGAGCAGGGCGAGCGTCTTGAGCAGGCTGGTCGCCTGCTGCACGGCGTCGCCCACGCGGATGCCTCGCCACTGCAGCGTCGCGAACACCAGCACGACGATCGCGGCCGTGGCGGCCTCGTGGCCCAGCAGCGGAGGCAGCAGCGGGGCCAGGTACTGGCTCAGCACCAGCGCGATCGCGGCCGCGCTGCCGCACGTGGAGAACCAGTCGCTCCAGCCGACGACGAAGGCCGGGAACGGACCGAGCGCGTGATGGACGAAAGCGTACTGGCCACCCGAGCGCGGCAGCATGGCGCCCAGTTCCGCCAGCGAGAGCGCGCCCAATAGCGCGTACAGCCCGCCGGCCACCCACACGGCGATGAACAGAAAGGTGTAGGGCAGCCGCGCCGCCACCTCGCCGGGCGTGCGCAGGATGCCCATGCCGATCGTGTTGCCCACGATCACGGCGAGGCCGAACGCGACCCCCAGCACCTGCAACAGGTGCCCCTTCGGCGCACCGACACGAGCAGCATTCACGGGAATGGCGGAGTGTATCCCGCGCCTCCGACGACGGGCGAGGCGGAGGCCAAGGGCGCGTGCTAGCTTGCCGGCCCAGGCTGCGACGGCACCGACGCGGAGCTACGGCGACGGCGACCTGGCCGATGCGGGGGCAGCGGAGGAGTCCCGGCCCGGCGACCCGGACAACGCTCCGGCGCCGGCGGCGCCGTCAGGGGCTGCGCCGGCGCGCCAGGCCGCAGACGCAGGCGAGTCCCACTGGCGTCAGCGCGCCGACCGGCTGCGCCGCAACGTCGCTGCGGCGGAACGCAGGGTCGCCACGCTCGAGGAGCAGTTGCGCCAGGCGGGCGGGTTCGTGCCGGGTCCGCTGCCGGCCGCGTGCGCCGAGGGCCACGTGGTGTGGCGGGGCGAGGTCAGTCGGGAAATCACGAGAGTCTGTGACCCGGACGTGCTGCGGGCCCAGTCGAGCCAGCGCCTGCACGCCAGCCTCGAGCGCGCCCGCCAGGACCTGGAGAACGCCCGGGCCGTCCTCGACGCCCTGCCCGAGGAGGCACGCCGCGCCGGCGCGCTTCCCGGCTGGGTGCGCTGACCGGCGGGTTAGCTCGCGGGCTGCCTCAGCACGATGCCGCTCTCGCGGATCAGGCGCTGGTAGACGTCCTCCAGCTCCGGCCCGTAGCCGAATGGCTCCGCGAAGACGACCTCGCGGATGCCGGCCTGGATCGACTCCTTGGCGCAGCCGAAGCAGGGCCGCAGCGTCGTGTACAGGCGGCCGCCCTTGGTGGCGTTGCCGTGGCGGGCCGCCATCACGATCGCGTTCTGCTCGGCGTGGACGCAGATGCAGGCGTCGTAGCCCGACCCGGTCGGCGCGTCGGAGGCGCAGCGCGGGCAGCCGCCGTCCGCGCAGTTCTTCACGCCCATCGGCGTACCGTTGTAGCCGGTCGAGATGATCGAGTTCTCGACCACGATGATGGCGCCGACCTTGCGCCGGCAACAGTTCGAGCGGGTGGCGACCGTGCGGCTGATCGCGACGTAGTACTCGTCCCAGCCGGGTCGGCCCTGCATCGCTACCGCTTCGGCATGCCCGGCACGATGCCGTGTTCCTTCGAGAGCCGCTCCAGCGCCGCCAGGCGGACGGGACGTCGCACGTCGTGCTGGTCGGGGCGGTAGCCCGCGCCGTGCTCGGCGGTCTCGGCGCGCGACATCAGGCGATCGCGGTCGATGATCAACTCGGCGCGAGTGGTGCCGACCAGGTTGTTCTCGCGGCTCATGATGATCGCCTCCTCCGGGCAGGCGTCCACGC
>JACPDV010000040.1 GCA_016183835.1 Armatimonadota bacterium | reverse complement strand
CCCAGGGTTCAAAGACGCCGCGATAACCCGGAACGCTCCGCAGAAACGCGCGGCCGTACTCCTTCTCGCGCAGACGGCGGTCGAGGCAGATCACCACGCCCTTGTCCGCGTTGGTCCGGATCAGCCGGCCGAAGCCCTGCTTGAACCGGATCACGGCCTGCGGCACGGCGTAGCGGGTCCAGGCGTTGACGCCCTGCGCCTCCAGGTGCTCGCAGCGCGCCTGGAACACCGGATCGTCCGGCACCTCGAACGGCAGCTTGACGATCACTACGCACTGCAGCGCGTCGCCGGGCACGTCGATCCCTTCCCAGAAGCTACGCGTGCCGAACAGGACCGCGTGGTCGTCGCGCCGGAGCCGTTCGGCCAGCCGGTGCCGGCTCCCCGAGATGAACTGGCAGAGCGGCTCCACCCCGATCGCCTCGAACCGCGGCGCCAGCTCCTCGAACGACCGCAGCATCGGCTCCTTGGCCGTGAACAGGACCAGCGTCCGCCCGTCGAGCAGCCGCACCACGTCCTCCACCGCGCGCATCACGTGGTTGAGGAACCGCCCATCCTGCGGCAGCGCGATGTTGGTGGGCATGGCCAGCATCACCTGCTCGGGGTAATCGAATCCGCTCACCTTCGCCTGGTCCAGGCCCAGCCGCGCGCTGAAGTAGTCGAAGCTGCCGTTCACCGTCAGCGTGGCCGAGGTGAGGATGACGGCCGCCTTGCCGGCGTAGATGTTCTCGGCCAGCGCCTGCCCGGCCTCGATGGGCGCCGCGCGAAGCCGCCATTCCCACAGGTCCCGCCGGAGGACGAACTCGAGCCAGTAGACGAACTGCGGATCGTCCAGCGCCAGCAGGACGCTCAGCGCGCGCGCCTGCTCCGACCACTCGTTGCGCGCCGCCTGCACCGCCGTAAGGTAGGGCTCCACCTCGGGCATCTGCGCGCGCACCTCGACGAGCTTGTTGCCCAGCTCCGTGAGCGCTTTGGCCAGCGCGGTGAGCCGCTCGAGCAGGCTCCCGCCGGCGGTCTTGAGCTGCTCGCCCACCGCGCCTTCGAGCATGTCCGGCCGCAGACGCAGGCGCTCGGGCCGGGTGAGCTGGTCCACGCTCATGCCCAGGGCGTAGAGCGCCAGCCCGGCCAGCGCCTGGCCGAACTCCTCGCTCCCGTCGAGCACCGCCGCCGCGCACTGCTCCACCCCGGTCACCGCCTGCAGCGGCGCGTCGTTGTACTCGCCCGGCAGCTCGCCCAGCGCCCGGCGGAGCCGGTTGTGCAGCGTCCGCGCCTCGCCCGACGGACTCACCTCGCGCACCCGCCCGAACAGCGCCCGCCGCTCGAAGGTCAGCCCGAACTGCTCGGTGGCGATGTCCTCCAGGTTGTGCGCCTCGTCGAAGATCAGATGGGCGAAGGTCGGCAGCACCTCCACGCCCGCGTTGGCCAGCGTCAGCGAGTGGTTGACCACCAGGATGTCCGCCTCGAACGCCTTCCGGCGGGCGATGGTAGCGAAGCACGGATGCCCCCGCGCGCTCGTGGCCGTGCACGTCTCGCCGTCGCTCGCGAGCTGCCGCGCGTAGCTTTCCAACCGCGGATAGCGCGCCTGCAGGCAGCCGCTCAAGGTGTCCAGGTCGCCGTCCGCGCTGTGCGCCGCCCACGACACCAGGTAGGCCAGGTAGAGCGCCTGGTCGTCGAAGTTGAGCAGCCCGGCGTCGTCGTACTCGCGGAGCAGCTTGTCCACGCACAGGTAGTTGCCGCGGCCTTTGATCAGGGCGCTCCGGAAGCTCCCGCCGAGCGCCCGGCCGAGGAACGGCAGGTCCTTGGACTGGAGCTGGTCCTGCAGGTTCTTGGTGTTGGTGGAGACGACCACACGGGCATTGTTCTGCAGCGCGAAGTGCACCGCGGGGACCAGGTAAGCCAGCGACTTGCCGGTGCCGGTGCCGGCCTCCACCAGGAGGCACTTGCCGCCGTTCAGCGCCCCCGCCACCGCCCGGGCCATCTCGACCTGCCCCTCGCGCGGCTCGTAGTTGCCCATCAGCCTCGCGAGCGGCCCGTCGGCGGCGAACACGGCGGCCACGGCCTCCACATCGATGGGCCGGCAGGTGGGCGTCGCCTCTTCCTCGGGCTGCCCCGGCGTGATCGCGCGGACGTGCTCCCGCAGCCACCCGCCGAGCGGCTCGGCCTGGCCCTCGCTCGGCCCGCACCAGGCCGACCAGAGCGGGGCGAGCGGATGCCTGCCCTGGCTGAGCAGCCGGCTGACCGCCAGCCGCACGGGCACGGGGAGCTTGCCGATCAGCGCCGGCAGCTTGTCCCATAGCGCGGCGACGGCCACGGCGGTGCGGAGCCCGGCCGCGGGGGCGAGGTCGAGCCCGGCGGCGGCGAGGTAGGCCTCGAGGCTGCGCTCGGCGACGAGCGGGAGGGCGAGGGCGGCGGGCTCGACCACGTCGAACTGCGTCACGGCCATGAAAGCGCCGGAGCTGTCGGTCTCGAGGAGCTGGCTGAGGGTGTCGGCCTGCTCGAAGGTGACCCACGGACAGCCGCCGGTGCGGTCGAGCAGGGCGTTGACGGCGGCGGGCACGTCGGCGGCGGACTGGAATTCGGCGTCGGGATCGGTATGGGAGCGGGCGCGGAGTGCGGCCTCGGGGTAGCCGATCAGCCAGACGCAGCGCTGCCCGCCTGACACACCGGCGACCTCGCCCCGGTCGGCAGAGAGGCGCGCCAGATCCACCGCGACGAAGTCGGCCGTCATGCGCTCCCTCTGGGCTGGGCGGGCAGGGTCAGGATACGAGCGGGGAGGGCCGGTGTCAAGGTGGGAGCGGTGCGGCAGGATCCGGCAGTGCCGAACCGGAAGGACCCGTTTCGGTCAGGTCAGCGCGGGCACCTCACGCGGAGAGCTTCGCGATGTGCGGCTTCATCGCCTTCTCCAGGCGGATCATGGCGCCGGTCAGCTCGGCCTGGATGGTCGGCCACTCCTCTTCGGGGTTGCGGTACCCGCCGCCGTTGAAGGCCACGGCGATGCGGCAGGCGCGCCGGCCCTCCAACGGCTGCCAGTCCAGCGGGCCGCCGAACTCGGCCTCGATCTTCTCGCGGGCCATCTCCAACGCCGCGAACACGGCGAGGTTCTGGTCGTCGGATTCCATATCGCCGCCTTGGCGTCCACCGAGGTGGCAGAGGTGATCAGCTTGCCCAGGTGGTCGTGGTTGCTGCGCTCCAGTTGGTTCTCGATCACCACCAGGTCGCCGGAGGCGTCCTCGGCCACGAGGTCCACGTTGAAGTTGCCCGCCGCCTGCTCCTTCTCGGCGCTGGAGAGCGTGAGGCCGGTAGCCTCGTTCAGCACCTCGATGTTGTCGCGGAGCCAGACGGTGAAGTCCTGGGCTTCGTGTTTCCAGACGTCGCGCAGGGGCACGCGCTGCAGTTTGCCGATCACAGCAGATCCCCGCCGCATGTCTTGGTCGGCCGCGGACGGGATCCTGCTACGTGCAAGCTTCCGTCAAGCCAGGTGAGCGGAGACCTTGGCCTTCAGGCCGTTCAAATGGGTGTAGGGAAGCAGACCTTCCCACTGCAGCCGCCCCACCACGACGCCGGGCTGCCGACCGATCCGCGCCGCGAAGGCGACAACGGCGTCCCGTGAGAACGTCCCGCCGACACGCGAGAGGAACGCAGCGTACTCCGGTGGCGGGATCAACCAGTCCATGGCCAGCGCGTTCGCGGCCTGCTCCACAGG
>JACPDV010000538.1 GCA_016183835.1 Armatimonadota bacterium | reverse complement strand
GCGGCGAGGAGGACGGCGGCGGCGAGACCGGCAACGCCGCGCGCGCGTTCCGGCTCCTCCCCCTGCGGAGCGGGGGGAGGCGGGAGGGGGGCCGGCTCGTCGGAGGTGCTAACGGTCCGGCCCCCACCCCGTCGCTCCCCCGCTTGCGCAGGGGAGGGCGCCGGAGCGGAGCAGAGGTGAGGGAGCAGCAGGCGCACCACCGCATACCCCGGCACCGCCAGCAGCGCCAGCAGCGTCGGATGCGGATGCCCTGCCACGAACACCACCGCCAAGGCCACCGCCGCCGCAAGCCAGCCGTGCCGCGCGCCACGGAACCCGCGCTCCATGCCCCACAAGACCCACGGCAGCGCGCACAGGCCCTGGAAGAACCCCAGGTGGATCGCGCGGAACAGGACCGGCCCGGAGAGCGCGTAGACCAGCCCGCCGGCCACCGCCGCCAAGCGCCGCACCCGGCGCTGCCGGAGGCAGGCGTAGACCCCGCCGGCGCCGAGCCACAGGTTGAGCATCACCGTCAGGCTGAGCGTCAGCCAGTGAGGCAGGCAAAGGTACGCCAGGAGCGTGCTGGGGTGCAGGAACCCCGCCTGCCCCTCGGCGAAGAGCGGGAAGCCCGCGCCCATCTCGCTGCACCACCAACGCAGCTCTCCGTGCCGCAGCCCCTCGGCGAAGAAGGCCCGCACCGGCAGGTAGTAGACCCGGAAGTCGTCGTGGACGTACGCCCGCCAGAGCGTCGGCAGGCAGGTCAGGAGCACCACGGCGAGGAGAGCCAGGGCGGCGGCGAGGTCCTTTCGCACTCCGGATCGGCCGTCTCCCATGTCACCCTGCGCCCCGGTGGAAGAGCACCTCGAATCCCGTCTTGACCAGGATCTGCAGGTCGAGCAAGAGCGACCAGTGGTCCACGTAGTAGAGGTCGTAGCGGGTCCGCGAGGCCACCTCGCTGTCGCCGCCGCGCTCGCCGCAGACCTGCGCCAGACCGGTGATCCCCGCCTTCATCCGGTGGCGGTCGTGGTAGCGCGGGATCTCGCGGCCAAACTGCTCCACGAACGGCGGGCGCTCAGGCCGCGGCCCGATCAGGCTCATGTCACCCAGCAGCACGTTGAGGAGCTGCGGCAGCTCGTCCAGACTGGTGCGCCGCAACAGCCGCCCGACACGGGTGGTCCGCGGATCGCCCTTGTGCGCCCACACCGCCCCGGTCCCGGCCTCGGCATCCTGCACCATGCTGCGGTACTTGAGCAGCGTGAACTCGCGCCCTCCCTCGGTCACCCGCGTCTGCCGATAGAGCGCCGGCCCGGGTGAAGTCAGCTTGACCACCAGCCCGATCAGGAGCATCAGCGGCCAGGCCAGCAGCAGCAGCACGCCCGCCACCACCGCATCGGCCGCGCGCTTGACAAGCCGCTGCAGCCCGTCGAGCGGCACGTCGCGGACCCGCACCAGCGCCAGCCCGCCCCGCTCCTCACGGCCGCCGCGGCGGAGCAGCACGTCCACCGGCCCGGGCACCACCACCGCCTCTGCCCCGGCCGCCTCGCAGGCCCGGAGGAGCGCCAACAGCGCCGCCTCGCCCACCCCTTCGCGCCGAAGCACCACCTCGTCCAGGGCCCCCTCCGCCAGCAGCGCGCGCACCTCCGGCACGGCGGCGGCCACGTCGGCCCGCTCCATCACCACCTGACGCTCCGGCCCGCCGAGCAGCCCCGCCGCCTCGGGCACGCCGAGCACCGCCACCCGCCGCCGGAAGCCCTCGCGCCCGCGAATCGACTGCGACAGCCACAGCCCCGCCGCGCGCAGCGCCGCCACCAGGACCACCGCGATGACATACGCGATCGCCGCGGTCAGCCGCGAGTACTCGAACGAGCGGTAGAGGAAGCTGGCCGCCATCACCGCCACCAGCACGGCGGCGGCGGCGATCACCACTCGGTAGGCCTCGTCCAGCGCGCGGGTCCAGCGCTGCGGGCGGTACATGTCGAGCCAGGCGAAGATCACCACCCACACCGCCATCACCGCCAGCATGGCGCTGTAGTAGGCGTGGCGCGAAAGCGGCTCGCCCTTGGTGACGGGGATCCACCCGCTGCGGAACCGGAGCCAGTAGGCGAGGAGCATGGCCGCGTTGAGCGCCGCCAGATCGCCGAGCACGCCGAACAGCGCGAGGGCGCGATCGAGCATCCGCCGCCGCGCCACCGGGCGTGCCAGCCAGCCCCCGTTGGGTGTCGTCACCGGCTGCTGCTCCGTCAACTCACGGTCCTGCCACCGGCTCCAGCCGGGTGGTATGACCCTCTTTGTACCACATCAGGAGCAGCCGGCCGGTATACACCCGCTTCAGCGCCGCCAGGTTGCTCCGCCCGGCCGGGTCCAGCTCGCGCGCCACCAGCACGTCGCCGCGGAAGCCGGCCGGATTGAGCGAGAAGCCCACGCCGTAGTCCGGCCCGGTCCCGCCGTCGGGCAGCCGCTCCAGGTGCTGGATCACCACGCACGGCTGCCCGCCCGCCACCGCCCGGGCCATGGCCACTACGCGGCCGCCCGCGGTGGTCGTGGTAGGTCGTCTGCAGCTCCAGCGGCATGAAGGCCAGCCAGGCGGTGACCACCCCGCACCCGGCAAACGCCATCAGCCGCGGCCGGGCCGCCTCGCCGCCGAGCCAGTCACAGGCCAGCCTGGCGCCCTTCACCGTGAACAGGCAGAGCGGGACCAGCAGGGGGTGCAGGAACCGCGGCCCGAAGGCAATGCCGTGGTACCAGTAGGCCACGTAGATGCCGACGATCAGGAGCGCGTAGCCGAGCTGCAGCCGGTCCTCGGCCGACTTGCGGCCGTAGACCACGAAGAGGAGCGCGAGGAGGAGCGAGCCACCGGCGCAGCCGAGCCCGTAGCGTTGCAGCTCATAGGCGTTCGCGTTGGTGTTCCAGAGCCCCTCCCAAAGGCTGTGGCCCGGCCCCAGATGGTGGTCCCACTCGACGCCGCGGTCCGGCCCGAAGCCGGGCCGGTTGACCGGCGCGCCGACGTGGAGCGTGTACCAGCGTTCGACCGGAGTGCGGAAGGGCGAGCCGGTCTTGGCCTGATTGTCCGCCAGTGCCAGGCCGAGTCCGGGCAGCACGGCCAGCAGGGCGACCACCCAGCTTCGCCAGACCACGCGGCGCGAAGCCAGGTAGCCGGCCAGCGCCACGCCGAGCAACAGGCCCTCGACGTACCGGGTGGCGAGGCACATCCCCACGCCGAGGCCGGTGAGCAGCGCGTCGCGGTACCCACTCCCCCCTCCGACTCCCTCTCCCCCCGGGAGAGCGACGGGGTGAGGGTCCGCCGCGGGGCCGCCGGGATCGCCCTCGCCCCCACCCTCTCCCGGTGGGAGTAGCGGCCGGAGACGGGCCAGTCGCACCGCCCCACCCATCGCCAGCAGGATCCACACCAGCGTCGCGGTGTGCGCGAAGAACGACGCGCCCTGGAGCAGGAAGAACGGCGAGGTGTGCAGCAACAGCGCGCACCACCCCGCCGTCGCCGGCCCGTCGGCCGCCCGCACCAGCCGCCACAGCAGGGCGAGCGCCACGCCGCAGAGGACCGGCCCCACCAGCCAAGCGCAGCCGAGCGCCACACCGCCCGCCAGGAGCAGGGGCCAGCCGGGCGGGAAGATCCCGTAGCTCCACCCGCCGTCGTCCGGGAAGACCCACGCGAACGAAGCGTCGAACGCTCCCGGCACCGGCGGCGCCGCCTGCCGGAAGCCGCCCGCCATGATCGTCTTCGCCTGGTAGAGGTAGGCAATCTCGTCTTCCACGTGCGGCAGTGGCCCGATGCACCGGTACGCCAGCAACCCCGCGGCAACCACCGCACAGAGCCCGACGAGCAGCGCCGCCAGGCGCTCGTCGCGCTCCAGCGCCCGCCTCCAGCGTGACTCCGCCGCGCGCATCCACTCCTGCGGAACGGCCTTCGCCGCGGCGATCAGCGCCAGCACGCCCAGCGGCAGCGTCAGCAGCGGGTAGAGCCCGCGGAAGACGTCCTGCTGGCCGCCGCGCCACTCGGCCCGGGTGAACCAGCGCGCGCTGGCGTAGACCCACAGCCCGGCCAGCAGCCAGCCGCGCCAGCCCCGCAGCCGCGCCCTCGCCACCCCGACCCACGCGCCGCCGGCCGAGCGCACGGTGAAGACCAGCAGGAACGCGATGCCGACCACCCACGGCAGCAGCACCGCCGGCGGCCGGCGGAGCAGCCAGGCGTAGTTGAGGTGCCGGAACCAAAGCAAGAAGCAGGCGGTCAGCATCGCCGCCAGCCAACGCCACACGCCCGGCCAGGCCGGCTCGAGCGCCGCGGCGGTGAGGAGCAGGACCGCCGCCATCGCCAGCCCCCAGCCCGGCGGCCACCAGAGGTGAGGCAGCGCGAGCACCGCCAGCGCCACGCCGACCGTCCCGGCCACGCCCCGCGCCGGGCTCAGCCCGCCCCTCAATTCGGGACCTCGCGCGCCGACTCGGGGAACAGCCGCCGCAGCGCCAACGACAGCACCGTGGGCGCCAGCGGGAGGAAGTAGCGCGTCTCGCCCACCAGCCCCCAGCCCAGGTGCACCACCACGAACACCGGGATCAGCCACGCGCTCCGCCGCAGAAACGCCGGCTGCTGCCCCAGGCCGGTCAGGGCGTACCACCATAGCGCACCGTAGAGCACCAGCATCCGCAGGGACCCGAAACGGCCGAGGTTGACCGGCAGATTCTCACTGGGCGTGACCAGGTTGGTGAACGCCTCGCGGTGCCCGTAGGCCAGGTGCACGCCGAGGAAGAGCACCGCCCCGACCACCACCAGCCCCAGCACCAGCCGCCAGTAGTCCGCGGTGCGCGACTCGTCGAGCCGCACCACCGCGGCGAGGAGCGGCACGAGGAGGATCGTCTCGCGGTTCAGCACGCCCACCGCCACCACCACGAACAGCCACGCGTCCCGCCGCGCCAGGAGCAGCGCATAGGCCGAGACGAAGAGCAGCAGGTTGAGCGGATCGGTCTCCTGGAACCCCTGCCCCAGGCACGAGAACGGCAGCAGCCCGGCGAACAGCGCGGCGCCGCCGAAGGCCAGCTCCTCACTGGTCCAGACCGCCAGGAACCCGTGCAGGAGCAGGACCGAGAAGTACCAGAAGGTGAAGCGCTGCAGCAGGTAGGCGTGCTCCAGCGGCACGCCGGCGCGCTCCAGCACATTGCACAGGTGGGGCACGAGGATGCGGTACTGGTGGGGGTAGTCGGCGGTGCCGTCGAGAATGCTGTGGTGAATCTCGACGGCCGGCCCCTCGTCGCTCCACACGCCGGCGTCGAGCACGTGGACCGTCCAGGTGGCGGCCAGCGTCAGCCCCAGGAACACCCACGCCAGGTTCGGTCGCGGCGTCATCGCAGCACCCTCGGCCCGTCCCTTTCGGCCTATGCTGCGTCATCCCTGCGCAAGCCGTCATTGCGAGGAACGCAGCGACGAAGCAATCCCGTTCGCCAAGCTGGCTGCGGCCTGCTCCCAAGGCCGGAGAGGGGTGGCTGCTCGACGAGATTGCTTCGTCGCTGCGCTCCTCGCAATGACGGCGGTTGGCTCTCCATTGCGGCGGGTGAGGCACCGCCTCAAGAGAGGCCTCCAGATGACGGCCGACCGGTCGCCACCTGAGGTCAAGCCGACCCTTAGCGTTCCAGCTTCAGCAGCCGCGGGCCGTCCCGTTTGGAGTAGCTGAACAGCGCGTAGGGCAGCCTCGTCTGGTCCAGCATCCAGAACGACTCGTGGTGCACCTCGATGCTCACCGGCACGTCGCCGAAGAGCGGGTAGCCCTCCCAGCCCCACCACGTGCCGCCGCCCGGGGTCTCCCCGGCCCGCATGTGCAGATAGATGGTGGTGGCGTCTCAGCGGCCACCTGCCAGTGGGTCCGCTCGTCCTGGCGGATCCGCCTCAGGCCATAGACCCAGGCTGCGCCCAGACCCAGCAGCAACACGGCCAGCGCCAGCCCGGGCAGCACCTGCCGACGGCGACGGTAGAGCCCCACCAGCCCCATCGCCACCAGGCCCATCGCCGGGACCGTGGCGATGTAGAGGTAGTGCGAGGGCAGCTCCCCCGGCTTGAGGCGGTCGATCAGCGCGTAGCAGGCGGTCTGCAGCAGCAGCCATGCCGCCAGGACCCGCGCCGGCCGCGCCGCGCGGAGCGCCAGCCAGAGCAGGAACACCAGCACCGTCCAACCCACAAGGTCGAGGATCCCCAGCGCCGCGAGCACGCGTGCCGCCAGGTCGCTGGCGAACGCCGCCGTGGCCAGCGACGGCCAGTTGTGGAGGAAGGACGTGCCCAGGGCGAGCTGGTAGTCGTGGTTCTGGCGCAGGACCATGCGCAGCGCGAAGTAGACCGCGAAGACCACCCAGGCCGGCCACCAGCGCGCCGCCGACCTGCGCCAGCGCCCGGGCTCGTCATCGGCCAGGGCGTCGGCGAGGAACAGGACGGGCAGGATCGGCGCGACGGACTCCTTGATCAGGCAGCCGGCGATGACCAGGGCGGTGGCGAGCCACCTGGCCCTACGGCCATTCCGGCTACCCCCTCCTTGCCAAGGAGGGGGTGCCCCGGAGCGGCCTCCGGGAGCGGGTGCCCCGGAGCGGCCTCTGGGACGGGCTGCCCCGGAGCGGCCTCTGGGAGGGGGAGCCCCGGAGCGGATTCACGGCGCCGCGCCAGGTCGAAGGCCAGCAGCTCAAGCGTCAGGCAGAACGACTCGTTCAGGTTGGAGATCCAGCACACGCCGTTGCGCACGCCGTAGGCCGTGGCGAACAGCGCGGCGGCGGCCACCGCCACGGGCGCGTCGCGCAGCCAGCGGACGAGCACCCGCGCCACGAGCCAGACGTTGACGAGGTGCAGGCCGAGCAGCAGCAGGTAGTAGCCCCGCGGCTCCGTGCCGAAGAGCGCATACAGCCCGGCGAAGAGCACGTTGCCGAGCGGCCTCATGTCGGCGCCGACGTACTGCCGAAAGAGATCCTGCTGGTGGAGCGCCAGACGCGGGCTGGCGAGGATGGACTTGCCCACCTTCAGGTAGCAGGCGTCGTCGCAGACGAAGAAGTTGTCGAGCATCGTCCAGTAGGCCCAACCCGCGGCCGCCGCAGCCAGCACAAGGACGACCGTGCAGATCCAGCGGCGCCCGGCCGGCGGCGGTTCAGGCTGCATGGTACGGCTCATCCGAGGGCCACGGGAGGCCGGCGAGGGCGTCGAGCGCGGCGCGCACCACCAGGCCGGTGGAGATGTCGCGCAGGCAGCGCAGCTCGTCGCCGGCGCGGGCGCAGGTCCAGACCTTCCGGCCGCGGGCGTTGTCGGGCCGGTAGCAGGGCGCGCAGTCGGGCGGCATCCACAGGTAGCGGTGGCGATCGCCCCGCGGCGCCACCAGGCGCGGGTCGGTGGGCCCGAACAGCGCCACCGTGGGCACGCCGGCGGCGACGGCGATGTGGAGCGGGCCGCTGTCGTTGGCCACCACCACCTGGCAGCGCGCGAGGAGCGCGGCGAGCTGTGGCAGGGTGGTCTGGCCGCAGGCGTTGTAGCACGGCCCGTTCGCGGCGGCGGCCACCTCGGCACAGAGGTCGGCCTCGTCGGGGCTGCCCACCACCAGCAGGCTCCCGCCGGTCTCCCCGGTCAGCCGCGCGGCCACTTCCACGTAGCGCTCGCGCGGCCAGCGCTTGATCAGCATCTCCGTGCCCGGGTTCCGCCCGCCGCCCGGCGCGATGCCGAACAGCGGCGGCTTGAGACCGTGCTCCGCCACGGCCAGCTCGGCCACCACCACGGCTTCCTCGGTCAGGCCGATGCGCATCCCGGGGTCGGCGGCCGCGGGGCGGTGGATGCGGAGCAGGTTCAGGTAGCGCTCGGTCTCGTGCGCGGTGGCGTCGAATTCGATGGCGTCGGTCAGCGCCAACCCCGCCAGCGCGCCGCGGAAGCCCACCCGCCTGGGGCTCTGCGTGGCCCACACCAGGCAGCGCGCCGTGAAGCTGCGGTGGAGCAGGTAGACCTGGTCGTACTCCTCCTGCCGCAGCGTGCGGAGCACGGCAGTCAGCCGCGGAAGCTGCTCGAGCAGGTCGGCGCCCCACGGCCCGTCGTAGAGGATGCGGTGGCGGAGCGACGGGTGCCCGCGGAGGATCGGCTCGGCGTGCCGACCCACGAGCCAGTCGATGTCGACGTCGGGGTACTCGGCGTGGAGCGCCTCCAAGAGCGGCGTGGCGAAGAGCACGTCGCCGATGGCGTTCAGCTTGACGATCAGGATCTTCACGAAGCGCCGCGGTAGTGATCCAGCGTGCGCCGGATCCCCTCCTCGAGCCCGACCTCCGGCCGCCAGCCCAGCACCCGGGCGGCCTTCGACACATCCAGCGCGATGCGGCGCACCTCACCCACCCGCGCCGGCGCGTGGGCCACCTGCATGTCGCCGCCCCAGGCCTTCCTGAGCGCGTCGGTCACCTGGTTGACCGAGGTCTCCACGCCGGTGCCGATGTTGATGATCTCGCCGTCGGCGGTGCCGGTGGCGAGCAGGTTGGCCCGCGCCACGTCGCCCACGTAGACGAAGTCGCGGGTCTGCTCACCGTCGCCGTAGACGGTGCAGGTCTCGCCGGCGAGCAGCCGCTTGGTGAAGATGGCCACCACGCCCGCCTCGCCGTGCGGGTCCTGGCGCGGGCCGTAGACGTTGCTGTAGCGCAGGATGGTCCAGCGCTGGCCGTGGTTCATGCCCTCCATGTCGAGGTAGTGCTCGAGGGTGTGTTTGGTGATGCCGTAAGGTGAGAGCGGCCGGGCGGCGCAGGTCTCGGGCACCGGGAGGTCACTTGGGTCGGGCTCGCCGTAGACAGCGCCGCCGGTGCTGGAGTAAACGATCTTCGGCCGCCCGTGCTCGCGCGCGGCGAGGAGCACGTTCAGCCCGCCGACGATGTTGCGCTGGATGTCGTTGAAGGGGTCGCGGAGCGACTCGATCACGCTCACCTGCGCGGCGAGGTGGCAGACCACCTCGGGCGCCTCGGCGGCGAAGACGCAGTTCACGAACTCCGCGTCGGTCAGGCTCCCCTGGTGCAGCCGCGCCGCGGCCGGCACGTTCTCACGATGCCCGTTGCTCAAGTCGTCGATCACCGCCACCCGGTCGCCGCGCGCCAGCAACTGCTCCGCCACGTGCGAGCCGATGAACCCGGCGCCGCCGGTCACCAGCACCTTCATCGAGACCTCCCTTCGCCACCCCTGCGCGCAATGCTGACGGCCCAGGCGGTGACCGCCAGCAAGTATACACCAGCGACCACCTTCGCCGCCGCGCCCGCGTCGGTGCAGGGAAGGAGCACGTCGAGCCACGGCTGGTGCAGCCGGGCGAGGACCGGGTGTCGGGTGAGGTCGCCGTCCATGCCCGGGTAACGCAGCCGCGGGAGCCAGGCATAGAGCGCCACCAAGACCGCGTTCAGGCCCACCAACCCGCGCAGGAGACCCCGCCGCCGCGCGGCCAGCCACGCGCCTCCGACGCCGATGAACGGCGCCAGGAGCGGCAGCACCGGGAGCAGTTGCCGGCCTGCCGGGGCGAAGCCGCTGCGCCAGATGCGGTACGTAGCGATCAGGAGGACGTGCAGGCCGATCAGCGCCAACAGCCGCCGCGCCCAGCGCTCGCGCCAGGCCAGGACCGCACCAGGCACCGCCAGCAGCCCGACCGGCCAGACCCAGAAGAGCCCGTCCTGCTGGTCGAACAAGAGGCCCGGCAGGCCCACCAGCGGGTTCCCGGAGAAGGCGCCGGGGAACTTGCCGGCGCCGTGGAGCTGCGGCGCGTTCGGCCACGGCGAGCCGTACATCCATCCGAACGAAGCGGCCTGGGTGAGCAGCCCGATCGCCAGCCCGACCGCCGGCCACCAGGCACCACGGACCCCGGCCCGCCGGGCGTCGGAGACCAGCCACGCGCAGAGCAGCAGCTCGGGCAGGAGGAACTTGACGTGCAGCCAGGGCAAGAGCGCCAAGGCGAGGGCCGCGAGCAGGCGCGGGCGGGGTGACTCTGGCGGCGTGACCACGGCCAGCCAGGCCAGCCCGGCCAGGCACGCCGCGGCGGCGGGCTCGCAGTGGAGGCTGCTGGAGTAGGCCAGCAGGGGCGAGAGCAGCGCGACGGACAGCCCGCCGAACCAGGCCCAGCCGCGCGGTTCGTCCCCGACTGCGCCCCCTCCCCCTGCGAAGCGGGGGGAGGACGGGAGGGGGGCCGGATCGCCGTCACCTCCCGCCGGCCGGCCCCCACCCCGGCCCTCCCCCGCTTCGCAGGGGAGGGAGTCGCAACCCGGGACGGCCAGCGCCAGCCTCACCGCCAACCAGGCTGTCAGCGCGCCGATCAGCACGGCCGTGCCCACCGCCCCCTGCCACCCGGCGAGCAGGTAGCCCGGCAGGATCAGCAGCGACAGCCCGAGCAGGTGCACCGGCCGCGCCTCCCCTTGGCGGCCGGGCACGGCGTGCGGGTCCAGCTCCTTCTCGCCTTTGGCCCCGAGCGCGCGGCGGAGGAGGTCGGTGGGGTAAAACTCGCTGTAGAGCCGCTCGCCGTAGTCGTTATCGAGCACGGCGTCGCGGTCGTAAGCCAGGCTGCGGGCGGCGAGGAGGTAGTGCGGCTCGTCGCCGGTGAGGCTCTGGATCTGGCTGGAGTGGGTGGCCAGCCCGGCGAAGAGCGCCAGGCAGCCGAGGAAGAGCAGGCCGGGCGAGGGCGCGCGGCGGGCGGAGGAGGCGCGGGCGAGGCAGGCGCACAGGACGGCGAGCGTGCCGAGGCCGTAGACCAACTGCATGCGCACAAGGTGGCAGGCGGCCAGCGGGACGTCGGACGGCGTCGGGAACACCTGCGGGGCCAGGCTCGCGAGCAGCGGCGCCAGGGCCGCCGAGCTGACCCAGGAGAGCGCGAAGGGCAGGCCGACGGCCACCAGCGCGGCCACGGCGTACGGCACCCAGACCCCGGTAGGGGCGACCGGCAGGTCGCCCGTCCGGCCGGCGTCGCGGAGGACGGCCTCCACTGCTCCGTCGCGGGCGCCGGTCCCTGCGGCATCGTCGGGCGCTCTCTCCGTTCTGTCATCACGGGCGACCTGCCGGTTGCCCCCACCGATGCGCTCGGCGACCGCCATGATGCAGAGGAACAACACCGGCGCGCCGTAGATGACCGCCACGCCGCGGACTGCCCTGCCCCAAGTCGCCGGCCCACCGGTCAGGTCGACGAAGTAAACGTGGCCGAGCTCGGCCCAGAGATACCACACCTCCCAGGCACCGGCCAGAGCGCCCGCCGCCAGGAGCAGCATCAGCAGGCCCTTGACCGTGCAGCGCGGCCGCTCTGGCCAGGTCACTCGCCCCTCCTCCGCGCCGCATCGAGCACCGGCCCCCACAGCTCCTCCGCCGCCGAGCCGCCCTTCCGTACCCCGTGCCACGCGCGCAGCACGCTCAGCCGCCGAACAAGCCACGCCGCGAACCGCGAGCGGTGCGTGTCGTAAAACCACATCCGGCTGATGTAGTGCGCCCGCCTCTTCACATGCGGCACCTGCCCGCTGCTCTGCCCCTGCCAGTGCTCCACCACCGTTTCGGGCACCAGCCGCATCGACAGCCCCTGCTGGTGCAGCCGCTCACTCAGGTCCGCATCCTCGAAGTACATGAACGGCTCGGTGGCCAAGAGCCCGATCCGCTCCCACACCCAGCGCGGCACGAACAGCGCCGCCAGGCAGATCCCGCTCACCTCGCGCGAGCCGCGCATTGCCCTGGCCCGCGCCTGCCACCACGCCGTTTCGACCCACTTCCGCCACACCAGCACCAGCCACAGCTCCGACCAGAGCCCCGGCCGGTAGCCCCACGACCACTGCACCCGCCCGTCCGGGTAGAGCAGCAGCGGCTGCCACGCCGCCACCTCCGGCCGCTCATCAGCCACGCGCAGCAGCTCCGCCAGCGCACCGGGCCGGACCACGGTGTCGGGGTTGAGGAGTAAGGTGTAGTCGCCCTCGGTGGCCTCGATCCCCAGGTTGTTCCCCGCCGCAAAGCCGAGGTTGCGTCCGGGCTCGATCACCCTCACT
>JACPDV010000039.1 GCA_016183835.1 Armatimonadota bacterium | reverse complement strand
GCGGGTTGTGGCGAATGGACAGCAGGTCGCTCCATGCCAAGTCGTACCTGCCGAGGAGGCAGTGGACGCGGAGCCGTTCGGCGGTCGCATCGATCCGTCGGGGGCAGCGCCGGGCCGCCCGCGCGACTCCGACCACACAGGCAAGCACGAACAACCAGAAGACGGGCTGCGGCTCGCCGGAGAGCAGGCAGATCAAGATCACTGAGAGCGGGACGCCCGTCAGGCACCCCACTCGCGTCACGGCATCGACGCTCTCGTCTCGGATCTTGGCCGACACCACTTCGCCCGGCGCGACGCCCAGCCACTTGGCAACCCGCTCGTGGTCCACGGTGGTCGGTACCTCAGCGCGCACGCCCTGGTCGAGCCGCAGCTTCACCAAGACCGCCAGCGCCCGCCCGCCTTCCACCTCCGGCCCGATGTCGATGTCGCCCAACCAAGTGTGGACCACCGCGGACTGGCTGCGCAGGTCGACGCTCTGCACGCTGTCCCAGGGGTAGTGCTTCCAGCCTACGAGACGCCAGACTTCCGTCAGGCCGCGCCGGTCCATACGGATGCACCAGCGCTTCGACTGCCCGCCCCACACGCGAGCACCGAACCAGAGGTCAGCGGCCAGCATGAGCAACCACACCGGGGCGCACAGGTCCGGGTCTGGCAGCCAGTCGATCCAGAACGGGAACAGCCCCACCAACAAAAAGAGAACCGTTGAGCAGCGCGCAAGCGCGAGCCCGGCCGTGAGCGGCGCCGGTGTCTCGTCCGTGCAGACCATCCGTCTCTGGCGGCTGTCCCTCATGGCTCCGGATCCCCCTCCGCCCGGCTCACCCCCCGCTCCGCCGAGACCGACGCGCTGACCGGGGAGATGGCGGCATCCGATGCGCCGCTCATCCTTGGCAGCGCTGCGCCGCCGCGGCGGGCGTCGAGGGCTTGCTGGATTGCGTGGATCAGGCGGGCCGCGCAGGGGTCGTTCTCGGACAGCAGAACGGTCACCTTGCCGGCCACCAGCCGCCACACGGGGGCCTGCCGCGCCTCACCGAAACGTGAGATCGTCTGGATCGCCGACCACGCCAGCCGGGCCATGCCGCGGCGGCGCACCACATAGAGACCCTCCGCCGACGCCTCGATGCGCAACACTTCCAGGCCCGACAACTTAGCCATGGTCAGACCGACCGAAACGAGCCAGACCGACCCGATGGGCCACCACAAGGCGCCGCCGCCTTGCGCGAAGCCCAGGATGACCAGGGGCACACCGACCAGCGCTCCCAGGCACCCGCCGCCGATGAGGATGCCCTGTCGCCTCTGCTTCGGCGACGCTTGCGACTCGACGACGAGTGTCTCCTCCGGCCCAATGCCCAGCCAGGCAGCGATCTGCTGGGGCGACACCGTCGGTGAAGTCGACTGCTCGCGACGCTGGTCCAGTTCGGCGATCACGCGATCGAGCAGCAGGCGCCCGCCCTGCACGCCCGGCCCGACCTCGATGGTGCCGCGCGTCGTGTGGATCCGGGCGCCGTCGTCGCGAGACTCGACCTGCTCGACGCAGTCCCAAGGATAGCGCCGCCGCCAGCCGAACCGCATGATCTCGCTGATGCCACGCCGGTTGACGTGGATCGCCCGCCGCGGCGAACGGCTGCCGAACACCTCCACCACCGTGCCGATGAGCAGGCCGAACAGACCGGAGGTGAGCGCCAGGAAGACATGTGGGTACCACGGCGACCACACGAACAGGCCGAGCCACGCCAGCACCGCCGCCAGCACCGCCGCGCAACGCACGCCCACCAGCCGCCAGGTCAGCGGTGCAGGCGTCTTGTCGGGGTACTGGCCGATGTCGAACTGCAGATCCTTCAAGGGCCGTCGCCCTCCCCCTCCGCCCGGCTCACCCCCCGCTCGGCCGAGACCGCCGCAGTGACCGGCGAGATGGCGGCGGCGGAGACGTCGTTCATGCGCGGGAGGACCTCGCCGGACTGGCGGGCGGCCAGCACCTGGCTGATCGCCGACGCCAACTGCGGCGCGCCCGAGGCCGCTTGCTCGAACGCCACGTCGCCGACAGTCGTGCTGACCACCCACTGCGGGAGGTACGGATTCCCGTCCGCACGGATACCAAGGACCTCATGCCAGCCGATCCGGCGCCGTCCGCGCGCATACGCCAGGTCCACCCCGTCCGGCGTCGCCTCGATCCGGCGCAGGTCTTCGGCCGACATGGACCAGGCCTTCCAGCCGAAGATGCTGGCGAACATCGCCATCACCGCACCGAAGCGCACGGTGTCAAGGAGGAAAACAAGCACTGCGATCAGCGCGACTACTCCGGCGCAGCCAGCGAGGAACGCCGACCCGCCCGCGTCGCCGCCGAGCGCCTTCACTATCAGCCGCTCACCGCCCAGCCACTCGGCCAGTCGCTCCCGCTCGATGGTCGGCCGCTTCCCGGCATCGTCCGGCGCCTGACCGATGCGGTCCCGTACCAGCTCCACCAACTGGCCCCAGTCCTGGACCTCCGAGTGGATCTCGATGTCGCCACGCGAAGTGCCG
>JACPDV010000545.1 GCA_016183835.1 Armatimonadota bacterium | reverse complement strand
CCCGACGGCGTCCGCGCCGACGGCAGCACTTGGCGGATGGTGGCCGAGAGCGACGTGGAGTACCTGGCGGTCCTGGCGCTGTGGCGCACGTGGCTGATCAGCGGCGACGACCAGTGGCTGGCCGAGTGGCTCCGGGCGTCCGAGCGCGCGCTGCAGCACCTGCGCGAGAGCCCGCTCCGCTGGGACGCCGAGCAGGGCCTGGTCCGCCGCGCGCACACTTGCGACACCTGGGACTTCTCCATCTACGACGGCGACCGCTACGACGCGAGCACCCCGGCGGTGGCGGCGCTCTGCGATCAGACGGGCTACCACCAGGCTCTGCTGGCGCTGGCGCAGATCTACGAGCATCTCGGCCGGCGGAACGAGGCGATGGAGTGCCGCGAGGAGGCCAAGCGCTTCCGTCTCCGCGCGGTGCACCTGTTGTGGGATGGGGAGAAACTGCAACACCATCACCATCTGGACGCGTTCGACCACGGGACCTTCGACGAGACGCGGCAACTGGCGATGAGCAACCCGTGGGCGATCCTGCGCGGTCTGGTGGAGGTCCCACAGGCGCAGCGCATCCTCCACACCTACCGCCGCCGCTGGGAGGAGACGGGCGATCGCTTCCCCTGGTGGAGCCTGCAGCCGGGCTACCCGCACGCGGACTACCCGTTCCTGCGGAACCACAAGTACCAACATACGGGGGGCTACTGCAATGGCGGGCTGATGCCGTGGGTCGGCGGGGCTCTCTCGCACGCGGCTTTCGTGGCCGGCGAGGCGGTGTTCGGCGCGGAGCTGCTCCGCGACTACGCGCAGTTCCTGGTTGAGCAGGGCGGCGAGATCTACACCTGGTACTGGCCGGACATGCAGCCGGGCTTCCGCACGGCGAACACGACGGGGCACGACGGCTGGGGGATGGGCCATTGGCTGGCGGCGCTCTTCGAGGGGCTGGCCGGCGTGGAGAGCACCGGTCCGGCGATGCGCACGGTGACCCTCTCGCCGCGCTGGACGGCGGCGGGGATCGACGATGTGAGCTGCACGGTACACCTGCCGTCGAGCGAGGCGTACCTGGCATACCGGTGGACGGCCCGGCCGGATGGCGTGGTGATCGAGCTGACGGGAGTGGCGGAGCGGATCGAGCTGCGGGTGCTCTGCCCCGAGGCGCGGCGGGCGGAGCGGGTGACGGTGGGTGGGCGGGAGGCGGAGTGGGCGGACGAGTTGGTGGGGGTGGACCGGTATGCGCGGGTGGGGGTGGAGGGGGTGGGGGTGCGGCGGGTGGGGGTGACTTGGGGGGAGTGAGGCTGGGCGCCTGAAGCTGGGCCACTCTGCGGCTGGAGCAGCAACGTGGCTATTCGGCTCTCGGTGCCAGGCCGTTCCAAAGCGCGCCCACCATGGCGCGGACGATGACCTCATCGAAACGGCCGCCATGGACCCCCAGACGTTCCAGGATGGCGAGGCAGTGCACAGCGGCGAAGAGGGTCAACGCCGTTGCCGCCATGTTCCCGCTCGCAGTGTTGCCCTGTGCCTGCTGCGCTTCGAGATAGTCCACGAGCCCCCGGTGCATCCGGCCGATGGGTGATTCCGGATAGCCGTGCGCGAATCTCGCCAAATCGAACGACGGATGGGTCATCAGGGGCAGGAGGATGGGCACGAGCTTCCGGAAGTACTCCATCATGGCCAGGGCGATCTCCTCGAGGCGCTCTGGCACGCCACCATCCTCTCCTGGGGCGGCCAGAACCGCCTCCACATCCACGGCGGGGGGAACCATCGCAGCGAAGAACAAGTGCGCCTTCGTCGGGTGGCGCTGGTAGATGACCGCTTCGGAGATGCCCGCGCGACGCGCGATCGAGCGCGTCGACGCGGCAAAGCCTTGCTCGACGAAAACTTCCCTGGCGACGCCCAGGAGTTCGTCATCCTCGATGAGTTTCCGGCGCCCCATGCTCCGTTCTCGTGCGCCAGCGGGCCGTGGTGGCTGAACTGCCGGATGTGGCGGCAGGGCTAACACGCTGGCGCGGTCGGGCTTGGCGGCCAGTATACACCCGACAGCGGGGCGGGCAGCAACGTTGGCCGTCGGCCCAAAGTGACCGTCGCGCGGGCCGGGTTCAGAGCGAACTCGATGGCTCGCCAAGCCGAGCATCTCGGACAACAGGAACCTCCGGGGCCGCAGCGCCCTCCTCAGGATAGTCGTGGGCGGGCGGTCCGCCCGGCCGCCCGCTCAGCGCGCAGATTCGAGCCGGCCGACCACGGCGCCGACCGCGCCTCCGCCGAATGCGTGCCGTGTGACGGCGTCGAAGCCCAGCGCCGGCAGCAGCGGTTCAATGTCCAGCACGTCCCACGGCGAGGCACTCGGGCCGAAATGGTGCAGGAGGGCAACCAGGGACACCACCTCGGTCACCGCCTTCAACCACGACCGCGGCCGCTGCCAGTCGACGATGACGACGCGCCCGCCGGGACGCAACACACGACGCATCTCGCGGAGCGCGGCTTCGCGCAGGTGCTTGGGCACGTGGTGCAGCGCCAGCGTACAGAAGACGGCATCGATGGAAGCGGGCGGATGCGGCAAACTCGCGGCCGAGCCCCCGGTGATTTGCAGCGGGATCCGGAGCGCTTCGGCTTTCTTCTGCGCCCACGCAGCCATTTCCGCGGACGGCTCGACGCCGTGCAAGGCGCCCGACGGGCCGACACGTTGCGCTGCCGACAGAAGCAGCGCGCCCGTGCCACAGCCGACGTCGAGGACTGCGTCACCGGCGCGGAGGTCTGCCAGATCCAGTGTCCACTGCCGCAGCCTGCGGTCGCGACCGAAAGTGTGCAGCCGCATCTGCCAGTCGTAAAGACGCGGCCTGTGGATCAGGTGGCCTGCGCTCTGATGCGACGGACGGGCGCGCAACGGGCCGCCGCGAGCGCGCCGGCCGACCCACCGCCGGGCGGCCCAGGCGCCACCGGCGAACACGGCCGCGTGGGCGAGTCCCAGCGCCACCACCCCCAACGGTGCACACCACCACCACACGCCATGGTGGTAGAGGATAAGCGCGAGGCCAGCGGCCGACACCACCACCGCCAGGTTCGTGCGGGTACGCGGCGGGCCTCCGGCCGTTGACCGAGCCATCGATGGACAGCCTTGAGCAGTACGCATGGTCTCTCCGAGGTGCTCCACTGAATATTAGTGAGCACACGCTTATATTAGAACGCCCGGCACGCGCTGTCAAGCGATGCGGCGCCGAGCCGGTGTCCGCCTACGTGGAGGCCGGGGCGATGGATACGGGGCGCTCTGCGCCGCGTCCCGGGGCTGGCACGAGAGCCGGCACAACCTGGCGCCCTGGTGGGACTGCTTCCTCGGCACGCTGGTCGCCGCCTACCGCGAGTTCGAGCAGCGGGTGGGGATTGTGCAGGCTGCGCGAGGCGCCAAGACCGACATGGTAAGAGATGCGGTGAAGCGGCTGCCCAGCGTCATCCGCCTCGCCGACCTGAAGCGCGTCTGTGTGGGGGTCAGCGACGCCACCGTCACCCGCGTCCTGCGGGACCTCCGGGACCAGGGCGTGATCGAGGTCACCGGGTCGGGGCCGGGAGGATGTCCCACCGGTAGTTGAAACCCCGTCGGGTGGCTCTCTTCACGGTGTCTACCTCACGCCGCCGCCGGCGTCAAGTTCTGTGACGACTTCTCGCTCAGCCGGGGCACGCCATCCCGCTCCGCCCGCAGCTCTTGGATCTCCCGCAGCTTGGCCTCCGGGACCCATAGGTGCTGGTAACCCATGATCCGCCGGAAGCTCTTCTCCGTCTCCAGGTACCCCGCCGCCAGCCAGCGCAGCACCATCGCCCCATCCTGCCAGCGCTTCACCCGACCCGTCCGCTGCCGCATCCCCGCGTGCGGACTCTCCACCAGGTTCGTCGTCGCCAGACACCGCCGCAGCGTCGGCGGCAGCCCCAAGGCGTTGATCGTGAACGTCTCCTCCAACCCCTCCCGCAGGCTCGCCGCCGCCGCGGGGCACTCCCGCTCCAGCCACTCGGCCTGCTTCTTCAACCGCCCCATCCCCTCGGCCGCCGACAGCCGATAGGCCCCACGCATCACCGCCTTGACCTCGCCCTGCAGCTCCTGTGGCAGATAGCCGGGCACGTTCTCGACCTTGTGCTGCCGGCACCGCTGCACCGGGCAGACGGACCCGAACACCGCCGTGAGCCCCGCCCGCAGCGCCTTCGAACCGTCGATGATGAACAGGTACGGCCGCTCGCTCGACAGGCCGCGCTCGACCAGGTCCTGAAGCAGACCCTTCACCACCACCGCGTTCTCCGTCGCGCCCTCGGCCAGGCCCAGGACGTGCTTGTACCCCTCGCGGTCCACCCCCACGACCACGATCGCCTGGTGTCCACCGACGTGAACCCCATCGATGTAGAGGAGCAGGAACTCGGTCTCGTCGAAGCGCCGCTCGCACAGGCTCCGCAGCGCCTCCTCGCTGGCTTCGATGAACTGCCGGCTGACCGCCGAGCGGCTCACCCCGCAGCTCTCGGCCATCTCCGGGACCACTTCCGCGTAGTCTCGCGTGCTCACCCCCCGCAGCAGGATCGCCGCCAGCTTGGTGCGTAGGCCGTCCTCCTCTTGCATCGCCGCGTAGGCCGGGATCGCCACCTCGGCGCCCTCCCCGCCGCCGCGCTTGCGCCGCCGCGGCTTGGTCACCCGCACCTTCTGGGTCCCCAGCGTCACGACCCCGCCCTGGCGGCCATGCCACTGCACCTCGCCGCCGGCCAGGCCGGGCTGCGGCTCACCCGCCAGCTCGGCCGCCGACAGCCGCAGCACGCTTTCCAGGCACGTCCGCCCGACCAGGTCCACGAACTGGTCCAGCGTGGCCCGCGCCTCCACGATCAGGTGCAGCAGCGGCTCGACCGCTTGCGGGTGGGTCCCCAGCACCGCCGCCAAGGCCGACTTGGCTTGTTCCGTCCCGTTGTGGCACACTGCGTACACGGTGGTTCTCTCCTTCTCTTTCCACTGAGGGCGACATCGTATCCCGATGCCGCCGGAGAGAGCCACCGGACTCTTCCTGAGTCTCCACTATGGATGGGACATCCTCGTCTGCTAGACTGGGTCTGGCTCCACACGAACTGTCGCTGGAAATCGGGCACCACAAGTTGCCCACGTCGGTACTTACCCACCAGCACCTCGAGGGTGTAGTCCGCGGGGTATGTGAAGATCTCGTAGATCGGCAGCGCAGCATCCTGATCTTCTTCTTCGCTCGAGATCGTCTCCAGGCCCATGGCGTCAGTGGTATCGTGTGCCTCAAGCGGTGATATCATCGGTGTGCTCCGGTGGCATGCTCCGGCCGCCGCACCATGTGCGGCATGTCGCTCCGTTGCGGTCGAGTCGTCGCGCCTCAGTATAGGTCGGAACCGGTCGAGCCCACAAGCGGATTCCTGCGGGATGCACAAGCCCAACCCTCACTGGCGTTGCGTTGCGACCACCCCCGTGCCGCAGACGAAGCGCCAGCAGTTTAGCCGTCGTAATGCGATGGCCAGTGCCTGCCAGCCCAGACTTCGACACCGGTCCAGTGGTCCCAACGCCGACCCACGGCCGCCTGTGCGTTGCCAATGCAGGAAACTGCTGCACTCCGATGTATACGCCCTGTGCTTTCGCCAGAGGCCCGCCCCATGCTCATCGACATCCACACCCACTCCCTCCTCCTCCACGACCCGCGCCAGCGGAAGATCTCACGCTGGACCAGCCCCGAAGAGCTGCTCAGCATGTGGGACGCGCTAGGCATCGAGCGGGGCGTCGTCCTGCCGCTCGTCCACCACGAGATTGGCGCCATCCTGCAGACGAGTGAGAACGCACTCGACATCTACAACCTCTACCCCGACCGCATCATCCCCTTCTGCAATCTCGATCCGCGCTGGTGCTACAACCACGCTGGCGCCGACTTCACCCCCGTGCTGGAGCACTACAAGGAGCTGGGCTGCAAGGGCTTCGGCGAGTTCACCTGCAACCTGTGGTGGGACGACGACCGCGTGCTCAACCTGCTGTCCCACGTCGAGCGCGCCGGCCTGCCGCTGCTGTTCCACGTCGCCAGCCTCGAGCGCGGGCAGTATGGCCTGATCGACGACCACCGGCTGAGCAAGCTCGAGCTGGTCCTGCAACGGTTCCCCAGGCTTCAGTTCATCGGCCACTCGATGGGCTTCTGGTCGAACATCAGCGGCGACGCCGACGAGAGCAACTGGATGGGCTATCCCACAGGCCCGGTGACCCCGGGCGGCCGGACGCCGGAGCTGATGCGCCGCTACGACAACCTGTGGGCCGACATCTCCGCCGGCAGCGGCAACAACGGGATCGTGCGCGACAAGGAGTTCGGCTATCGCTTCCTCGAGGAGTTCCAAGACCGCGTCCTGTTCGGCACGGACATCTGCGGGCCGGGGCAGGAGGTGGAGCAGGTGGACACCCTCAACGAGGCGCTCGCCATGGGGCTGCTGAGCCAGGCGGGGTACGACAGGATCGCGCACCTGAATGCGGAGAAGCTGCTGGGGCTGTAGGTGACGACGGCGCGGACGGCGGAGTGCCCTGTGGGCCGGGCGCCCTCGCCCGGCTCCGGTGAAGTGGCGTCGGCCTGCGGCCGACCGACCGGCGGGGGCGCCGGTCCCACCTCGGCTTCGGCCAAATGGAGGGTGCCCGACATGCGCAGCATCTGCGTGGTGTCCTTGGTCGGCGTGTTGCTGGGCTGCACTGGACCGGCGCTCGCCCAACCCCCCGCCGCCTGGCTCGACGCCCGCGAAGTCGGCGCCTCGGGCTCCAGCTACACCACCACCGCCGTCACCGCCGCCGGCTCGAACCAGGTCACCGTGCAGGATCCCGGCGACTTCCGGCCCGGCCAGGGCGTGATGATCTCGCGCTGCAACGTCCACGTCAGCCACGCCCAGGGGAGCTGGGTGGTCTACGTCTTCGACGTCGACGGCACGGACCCGCCCACCTTCCGCTGGACTGACGACCTCGGCCGTACCTGGAAGGGCGCCCATACCCCCGTCACCGGCGACTGGCAGGCGCTCGACCACGGGCTCGAGGTGCGCTTCAAGCCGTTCGCCTGGAACGACCGCTACTCGGCCGTGATCGCCTGGCGTGACCAGCTCATCACCACCATCGAGAGCATCGACGGCAAGGTGCTGACCCTCAAGGCGCCCGCCAACCGCACCGCCGCCGACGCCGTGGTGCGCCACAACGACGGCGTGGCGCTGCAGGCCGGCATCGACCGCGCCATCGCCGAGAAGCGGAACCTGTTCATCCAGCCGGGCCGCTACCGCATCGCCAAGACCCTCGTGGCCGCGGACGCCGGCGGGCTGACCGTGCAGGGCGCCAACGCCGTGGACACGGTGATCGACATCGGCGAGGGCGAGGGGCCTTGCTTCCAGCTCCGCAACGGGACGGAGGTCAACCTGCGCGACCTCGCGCTGACCGGCAACTCGGGCTACGCCGACCGCGACCAGTGCGGCTGGCTGCGCACCGAGGGCGGCACCGCGCTGTGGGGCATGTACTTCCGCTTCAGCGCCGCCCTCAACGTCAACGGCACGGAGCACGTGCTGGTCGAGAACTGCCACGCGCGGAAGATGTCGGGCGAGTGCTTCTACTCCCAGGGCCCGGGCCGGATGGGCACGCAGCCGGAGCCGCCGCACTACACCAGGTCCATCACCTACCTGCGCTGCAGCGTGGAGGACTGCGGGCGCAATGCCTTCAACAACAACGACTACGCCGAGAACACGTCGGTCTTGCAGTGCCGCGTGCGCGACGTGGGCGGCTGCACCTGGGAGGGGCCCGGCCGGTTCGTGCACTTCGTCGGCAACTACGTGCGCAACGGCGGCGTGGTGGCGGTGGGCAATGCCTTCAACCGTCTGCCTGAGTTCGAGGAGCTGCCCAGCGGACAGACCATCGTCGCCGACAACACCTTCGAGGACGGCGTCAACTACGGCGCCTGCGCGGTGCGGGCGGGCTGCGGCGCCACGCAGGTGGTGATCCGCAACAACCTGTTCGTCAACTACGGCACCCACGCCATCGACATCAGTGGCGCCGCCGGCACCGGCTACCTGCCCGCCGGGCAGGCCCTGATCACCGGCAACCTGATCGACCTCACGCCGAGTCCCGCGTACGACCAGGTGCGCACCGGCATCACCGTCACCGGCAGCGACGTGACGGTGAGCCAGAACCAGGTCTACGTGCGCGGCGAGGTCAACCCGCGGACGACCGGAATCCGGCTCGGAGAGCCGGCGGTGAACCTGACCGTCCACGACAACCTGATCCGCAACTGCGGCACCGGCCTGGCGGTGGCCCGCGCCCGCTCGACCGTGGCCGCGGTCCTCGACGCCCGGACCTTCGGCGTCACCCGCGCCGACATCCCGCGCGAGCGCCGCCGCTCCCACCGCTACCGCGGCTGGTACCTGGTCTGGCTGCAGGGCAGCGCCGGCGCTGGCCGCTCGGTGATCGAGGCCTTCGACCCCGAGCAGTGCACCTTCCACCTCACGGAGGACCGCGCCGTGAAGGTCGGCGATGCGTTCGAGGTCTACCCGCCCGGCGGCTCCAACTGGTCCATCCACGACAACACGA
>JACPDV010000553.1 GCA_016183835.1 Armatimonadota bacterium | reverse complement strand
TACCGCTCCCGCTCCCAGTCGGTCACCGCCCGCCGGTAGCACTCGGCCTCCACCCGCGCCGTCCTGACGTAGTAATCCACCACCCGGCCGCCGAACGCCTGGCGCGCCAGGGCGCTGCCTTCCAGCAGGTCCGCCGCCTCCTCCAGCCGGCCTGGCAGGCGCGGCAGGGAGGCGTCCTCGTAGGCGTTGCCGACGAACGGCTCGCCGCAGTCGAGGCGCTCCTCCACCCCGGCGAGGCCAGCCGCGATGGTCGCCGCGAAGGCCAGGTAGGGGTTGGCGTCGCCGCCCGGCATGCGGTTCTCCACGCGGAGCGCGTCGCCGTGGCCCACCACCCGGAAGCCGCAGGTCCGGTTGTCGTGCGCCCAGACCACCGCCGTGGGCGCCCAGGAGAGCGATTCGTAGCGCTTGTAGCTGTTCACCGTGGGGGCGAAGAAGTAGGTCAACTCCCGGCTGTACTTGAGCAGGCCGCCCAGGAACTGCCGGAAGATGAGGCTCGGGCCGCCCGCCGTATCGTCCCAGAAGAGCGCCGTGCCGAGCCGCGACCAGAGGCTGCTGTGGATGTGGCAGCTACTCCCCGCCTCATCCGCCGCCCACTTGGCCATGAACGTCAGCGACTTGCCCTGCTGACTGGCGATCTCCTTGGCGCCGGCCTTGTAGACCACGTGCCTGTCGGCCATCTCCATCGCCTCGGCGCAGGCCAGGTTCACCTCGTGCTGACCCAGCCCCCACTCGCCCTTGCTGCATTCCACCTCCACCCGCGCGGCGGACATCTCGTTGCGGATCCGCCGGAGGACATCCTCGTGCCGGCCGGGCTGGAGGATGTGGTAGTCGATCAGGTACTCGGAGGTGCGCAGAGGCATCCGGTAGCCGGCGGCGTGCAGTTCGGGGTAGGCGTCGCCAAACAAGTAGAACTCCAGCTCCGAGCCCATCCTGGCTTCCCAGCCGCGCTCGGCCAGCCGCTCGTTCTGCCGGGACAGCACACTGCGCGGCGCCTCGGCCACCAGCGCGCCATCGGCTTGGTGAAGCTGCCCCAGGGCCAGGGCGGTCTTCTCCAGCCAGGGCAGCGGCCGCAGCGTGCCCAGGTCCACCGCGATGCGCAAATCGCCGTAGCCGGCGTCCCAGCTCGCCACCTTGAACCCGTCGAGCGGGTTCATCGCCACGTCCACCGTGAGCAGGTAGCTGCAGACGTGGGTGCCGTGCGCCTGCACGTGTTCGAGGAAGTGCGGCAGGGCGAAGCGTTTGCCCATCAGCCGGCCGTACATGTCGGGCACGGCGACGATCACCGTGTCGATCCGGTCGGAGCTCAGCCACGTGGCGCCCGGGATAGTGTGCAGGGACATCCAGCCGGCCCTCCCTCGTTCATGCACTCGCCACGTAGATGTTGCGCACCTCCGTGTAAAGCCGCAAGGCTTCCATGCCGAGGTCGCGCCCCATCCCGCTCTGCTTAAGCCCGCCGAAGGGCGCCTCCAGGTGCACGCTGCTGTTCGTGTTGACGCTCAACACACCGCACTCGAGCCTCCGCGAGAGCCGCAGCGCACGGTCGAGATCGCGCGTCCAGAGCGACCCGGAGAGACCGTAGCGCACGCCGTTCGCCAGCGCCACCGCCTCGTCCTCGGTGCCGAACGGGAGCACACACGCCACCGGACCGAAGATCTCCTCCTGCGCCACCCGGCTGTCGCTCGGCAGTCCGTCCACGATCGCCGGGGTCAGGAACCAGCCCTTCCGCCGCAGCCGCTCGCCACCGCACACCACCCGCCCGCACTCGCTGCGCGCCAGCGCCAGGTAATCCTCGCTGGTCGCCCGTTGCCCCGCGGAGACCAGCGGCCCCACCTGCGTCGCCTCGTCGAGCGGCTCGCCCAACACCAGCGCCTCGGTGGCCGCCACGAAGGCGTCGAGGAACCGGTCGTAGACGCTCGCCTCCACAATCACCCGGCTCCGCGCGCAGCAGTCCTGCCCCGTGTTGCCGAACACGGCCAGCGGGGCCCGCGCGGCGGCCGTCTCCACGTCCGCGTCGGCGAAGATCACGTTCGGGCTCTTCCCGCCCAGCTCCAACGACACGCGCTTGATGTCCGCCGCCGCCAGCGAGAGGATCCGCGCGCCGGTTGCGGTCTCGCCGGTGAAGGCGATCTTGCGCACCAGCGGGTGTTGCACGAGGTAGTCGCCGATCGCGCTGCCGCGGCCGGCAAGGATCTGCAAGACGCCGGCCGGCAGCCCGGCCTCCTCCGCCAGCGGGCCGAGCGCCAGGGCGGTGAGCGGGGTCAGGCTGGCCGGCTTGAGGATCACCGAGTTGCCGGTGGCCAGCGCCGGAGCGCACTTCCAGGCGGCCATGGGACACGGGAAGTTCCACGGCACGATGGCCGCGACCACGCCGATGGGCACCCGGAGCGTGAAGTCGAACCCGCCGCCGCTGACCGGGATAGTCTCGCCGCCGAAGCGGCTGATCCCGCCGGCGTAGTACTCGAACGCTTTGGCGGCGCCGAGCACCTCGTCGCGGGCGTCGGCGATGGGCTTGCCCACGTTCCGCGCCTCCATCCGCGCCAGGTCCTCGCTGTGCTCGCGGAGGAGGGCGGCGAGACGGAACAGCACCGTCGCCCGCTGGTACGGCGACGCAGCGGACCAGACACCGTTGCGGAACGTCTCGTCGGCGAGCGCGGCAGCTTCGTCCACCTCGGCGGTGCCGGCAGCGGGCACGCGGTGCCAGACCTCCTCGGTGCTGGGGTCGATCAGCTCGAGCCAGCCGCCGCTGGCACTGGACCGGGCCTGACCGGCCAGCCACAACGCATCCGGGATCTGCATCGTCCTCAGCCTCTCATCACCGCTCTGCATACCCCCTCCTTGCCGAGGAGGGGGCCGGGGCAGGTCCAGTCCAGCGTGCCTCATGTGGCGGTATGGACCTCACCCCAACCCTCTCCTTGGCAAGGAGAGGGGGCCGGATCGGGTCACCACATCTCCCCGTACAGCCGCAGAAAGTCCGCCTCGCTGCACGGCCGCGGGTTGGTCTGGTGGCAAACGTCCTCGAACGCCAGCCGCGCCAGCTTCGGCAGCGCTTCGCGCGGCACGCCCAGGTCGCCGAGGCCCTTCGTGATCCCGATCCGGGCGTTGAACCCTGCCAGCAGATCCGCCACCTGCGCTGCCGGGTCCGGCCCGGGCGTGAGGCCGAGCGCCACCGCCACCCGCTCGTACTGCCCCGAGTCGGACTCGCCGTTGAACCGCACCACCGGCGGGAGCGCCAGCGCGTTGGCCAGCCCGTGGTGCAGCCCGAACTCAGTCGACAACGGGTGCGAGAGCGAGTGGGCGGCGCCCAGGTCTTTTTGGAACGCCACCGCGCCCATGGTGGCGGCCATCAGCATCTGCCCGCGCGCCTTGAGATCGTGCCCGTCGCTCACCGCCCGAGGCAGGTACATCCGCACCAGGCGCACCGCCTCGAGCGCGATCCCATCGCACATCGGGTGGTAGACCGGGCAGACGAACGACTCGATGGCGTGCGTCAGCGCATCCATCCCGGTGGCGGCGGTGAGGTGCGGCGGCAGGTCCACGGTCAGCTCGGGGTCGAGGATGGCCAGGTTCGCCATCAGCGGCGGCCCGAAGAAGAGCGTCTTCCGCCCGGTGGCGGCCATCGTGATCACGCTGCTCCGCCCCACCTCGCTCCCGGTGCCAGCGCTGGTGGGGATGGCGCAGAACGGCGCCAGGACCGGTGGGAGCGCGTCCATCGGCACGTCACCGAGCTTGCCCGGAAAGGCGATCAGCAGCCGGACGGCCTTGGCTACGTCGAGCGCGCTGCCGCCACCGAGGCCGATCACGCCGTCACAGCCGGCCGCCGTATAGGCCGTCGCCGCCTGCTCCACGTCGGCCTCCACCGGGTTCGGGTGCACGCCCGAGAAGACGGCATGGGAGCCGTCCCAGCGCTCGCGCACCACGTCGAGGGTGAGGGCGAAGGCGCTTGTGGGCAGCAGTCCCGGATCGGTGACGACCAGCGGGCGCGCGACGCCCTGTGCGTCGGCCCACTCCGCCACAGCCGCGCGCGCTCCGGCGCCGTGGACGATGCGGGTGGGAAAGCTGAAACGAGACCAGGCGGGCATGGACGGCTCCACGCCGCTGTTTCGCCCCGGACGCTCGGCTCCCTCCCCTGCGGAGCGGGCGAGGGCCGGGGCGAGGGCCGGCCGGACAGTGGGGAACGCCGCTACATTCCGGAATCCGGAGACGACGGCGAGAACGGCTCGGCGACCGGCCCCCCCTCCCAGCCTCCCCCCGCTTCGCAGGGGGAGGGGCAAGGAGGCGGCTCCGGCCCCTCAGGGCAGCAGGTTCCGCGGGAACTTGGCGATCACGGTGTAGAACGGGTCGACCAGGTTGCCGATGCGCATCCGCCCGACCTGCGAGTTGAGCTGCCACGCCTCGTCGCGGTCGAAGCCGTAGTCGGTCACCAGCCAGGTCAGCAGCTCCACCTGCGCGATCTGCACCGCCTCGAAGAGCGGCCGCGAGCTGCCCGCGGTCATCAGCCACTCGCGATCCCACAGCCTGGGCCAGTGGATCTCCCAGCCCTTCACCACCTGCAGCGTGAGCGTCACCTCGGCCGTCGCCTCGAGGGCGCTGCGGCACAGCTCGCCGTCGCCCTGCGCCGCGTGGATGTCGCCGAAGCAGAGCAGCGCGCCGCGCCGCCACACGGGCAGATACAGCGTGGTGCCCACCTGCGTCTCGCAGCAGTCCATGTTGCCGCCGTACTCGCCCGGCGCCAGCGTAGTCTCCACCCGCCCGTAGCGCGGTGCGGTGCCGATGCTGCCGATAAACGGGTGGAGTGGGATCTCCGCCCGCCCGAGCGTGCTGTCCGGCAGGTCGAGGATGCCCACCATCCGCTCGCGGTCAAGGTGCCAACTGAACATCCGGTCGGGGATCCCCTCGTTGAGCAGCAATCGGCGGCCGGGCACCTCGCCGGTGAGGGAGCGTCGATCCGCACCGCCAGCACGTCGTGCACCTCGGCGCCCTCGACGTAGATCGGCCCAACGCACGGGTTGCTGGGCAGGTAGTGGAAGCCGTCGGCGTGCGGCTTCATGCTCTCGGGCAGCGGCTGGTTCAGCTCGTCATAGCCGCGCGCGTCGCGCGTGCAGACGGTGATGCTGTCGCCGTCGCCGACTCTGAACGCGGGCTCCGCCCCGCCGAAGGTGTAGACGTAGCGCTTGGGTTCGAGAACGTGGTGCTGCGGCATGGCGGCACCTCCTCTCTACAGCTCCACGGTCTTCCCGGTGGCGATGGAAGTGGAGGCGGCTTCGGCCACGGCCACGGTGTGGCGCGCCTGCTCGAACGGCACCGGCGGCTCGGTGTCGTTGACGATGGCCTCGACGAAGGCGCGGATCTCGGCCTTGACCGGGGTCTCCACCGGCTCGGGCTCCACGGTGACGGTCTCGCCATCGCGCGGCTTGAGGGTGATGGGCCCGCCGAAGAGCTGCGGGATGACCGCCGAGGCGTGCTGCCCGTCGATCCGCGCGGCGTAGGAGCCGAGCGTGGTGATGTGCGACGACTGCAGCACGCCGCAGGCGCCGCTCTCGAAGGTCAGCGCCACCCAGGCCATGTCGGGGTAGTCGAGCCGGCTGTCGCAGTAGTTGCCGCCGGCAGCGGAGACGCGCTTGACCCGCCCGGCGAGCCAGAGCATGAAGTCCAGCTCGTGGGCGTTGATCTCGAGCAGGCTGCCGCCGCTGAGGTCGCGCGAGAGCCGCCAGGGCTGGATCTTGTCGCCCCAGCCGCCGCCCACGCGCTCGACGTAGATGGAGAAGACCGGCCCGATGGTGCCGTCGTCCACCATCGTCTTGAGCTTGAGGTGGGTGGGGTGGAAGCGGCAGACCTGCCCCACCATGCCCTTGACCCCGGCGGCCTTGACGGCGGCGATGCAGGCGTCGGCGTCGGCGCTGTAGCTGGTCAGCGGCTTCTCGGAGAAGACGTGCTTCCCGGCGGCGGCGACCGCCTCGATGGCCGCGCGATGGTAGCCGCCCGGCGACGCGACGATCACCGCGTCCACCGTGTCGGACGCCAGCAGCTCCGCCTGCCCGAGCGCGACGGCGCCGTAGCGCTCGGCGGCCTCGGCGGCGCGGCCGGCGTCCACGTCGGTGACCGCCGTGACCGCGGCCTGGTCGAGGGTGACCGCCTGGTCCGCCAGCGCCCGGCCCATCCCACCGCAGCCCAGCAACCCGAATCGCACCTTCTCCATGGCCAAGAACTCTCTTTCCGTGCCCGGCGAGGGCTTCGCGGGCGCCGCCGGCTTCCTTCCTATCCGGCGCCGGTTTCGTCCCAGGCCGGCAGCTCGGCCTGCGCCGCCAGCCCCAGACGCCACGGCCGGGTGACGCTGACCCGCAGCCGCCAGCGGAGCGTGAACCGCTTGCCCGTGAGCGTCGGCGCCACGCGCGGCGGGAGCCGCCAAACCACGCTCCCCGCCTGCCGGTCGACATCGCGCAGGCGCAGCAGGCGCCGCGCCACCAGGTAGCTCTCCTCGTCAGTGGCCGCCAGGTGCCGCGCGCGCTCCACGCCGCTCAGCTCCATCACCAGGTGGCGCAGGTCGAGGAGGTGCGGGTTCTCCACGCGCCACTCGACGTGGAGCGGCTCGCCGATGCGCACTCCGCCCTCCGGCACGATCGCCTGCAGCCGCAGCCCGGGCTGACCGCCGGCATCGTGCACCGCCTCCAGCTCCACCGGCTCTGTCACCGGCGGCCGGCCCGCGGCGGACCACAGGTGGAACGGCTGCCAGACCGCCAGGACGCCATCCGCCAACTCGGCTCGGACGGTGACGCCGTGCTCGATCTGGACCAGTTGCCCGGCGTAGGTGGGCAGCGCGCCCAGCGGGGTGGCGAGGCCGAAAGCGAAGGTGTGCACCCCGGCGGCGAGGGCGATGGACGGCGCCACGCGCTGCTCCGCCAGCCGCGCCGCGCGGTCCGCGGGCGGCGCCGGCCCGAGCAGCATCTGCCGGGCCTCGAAGTCCACGTGCGACCGGCCGGTGCGGATCCGGCCCCACGGCCGCGGCAGCGGGATCTGGTACCCGGCGGGGAGGTAGCGCGCCGGAGCGCCGATCAACTCGCGGCCCTCGGCCAACACCCACAGCCGCCGGAGCCGCAGCGGGCGCTCCAAGCGGAGCGTGATCAACCCGCGCAGCCTCTCCCCGGCGCGCAACGCCGCGGGCGACAGCTCCGCCTCCAGCCTCGCGCCCGCGCGCACCTCCACACCTCGGTTCAGCAACGCTGGTACCTCACCCGATGCCGTTCGGCGCACCGCACACACGACCTCCCGCCGTCAAGCCAGGCGCGCGGGCACGATCCGCCACACCTCCTCGCGGTAGGCCGTCACTCGCCGCCGGTGCAGCTCCCCCACCCGCGCCGCGAGCCTGGCCGTCAGCAGGCGCGGACCCGCCAGGCCTACACTCTCGGCCGCCGGGGCGAGGAGTGCGCGCCAAGCGCTCCACGCCCCGGCCGCCGCCTCCGCGAACGAGTCGGGCCCGAGCGCCAGCATCCCCGCCGACCAGTCGCGCAGCGCCGCCGTGCCGGTCGCACCCGGCTCCAGCAGGAGCTGCCAGGCCGCCTGGAGATCGCCCGCCGCCGCCGGGTCGCCCGCCAGCGCCCGCGCCCGGCCCAGCCCGATCAGCGCCGCCGCCCGGTCGGCCGGCAGCCGGGCTTCGCGCGCCGCCAATGCGAGCGCCGCGGTGACCGGCGCGCCGAGCCCGGCCCAGGTGAGGCAGAGCGCCGCGCACGCCTCGCCGCGCTCCTCGGCCGGCACCGCCAGCACGGCGCGCTGGGCCGCGGTGAGCAGCTCGGGCAGCCAGGCCGCGTGTGCCTCCGCCAGCGCCGCACCCGCCGCCAGCCACTCGCGCAGCAGCGCCGCCCGGAACCCGGACGCCGCTACTTCGGCCCGCCAGCCCTCCCACCACGCCCTCGCCCGCTCCGGCTCGCGCCTCGCCGCCGCGCAAACCACTGCCCGCCACGCCCCGGCCCGCGCCACGGCGTCGGCCAACCGCTCGGCCAGCTCGGCCGCCTCGTCCAGCTCGCCCGCCGCGGCCAGCACGTCCGCCAGTTGCCCGCGCGCCGCCTCGCGCCAGCGCGGCTCCGCCTGCTCCAGCTCGCGCCGGGCCAGGCCCACCGCAGCCGCCGCGTCCACCGCTGCGCAAGCGGTCAGCGCCCGCCGCCGCCAGCCGGCCACCTCCCAGCCCGCCGCCAGCGCGAGCGCCGCCGGCCAGCCTTCCACTGCCGCCAAGGCCTCGAGCCCGTCGGTGCGCGCGCGGCTGCGGAGCAGCGCCGCGTCGTCTTCGCGCTCCGCCACCTGCTCGAGCAGCCCACGCAGTGCGGCCGCGGCGCCGGCCTGCCGCTCCGCCGCCCAGACGGCCGCCAGCGCCCGGGCGCAGGGGTAGAAGTCCTCGTCGCCGGGCGAGCGGAGCGCCGCCTCGTAGCGCCGCTGCACCCGCTGCACGAGCCCCGGCCAGCGCGCCTCGTCGGCCAGCGCCAGTGCCAACTCGGCCCGCGCTTCGACCGCCTCGAGCAGGCGGCCGGCGCTAGGGTCCAGCCGCTCCCACTCGTTGAACGCCTCATCGAGCAGCCGGGTGAGCGGCTCGGCCAGCCGCCAGCCGGTCTCCAGCACCGCGCTGCGATCGGCCGCGGGCAGCTCGTCGAGGGCCGGCGCGAGAGCGAATCGCTGGCGCAACCGCTCCCGCAGGCGGGCCAACTCCTCCCCGTCGCGCGTCTCCTCCAGCAGCGCCAGCCAGCGCGGCACGGCCTCTCCCAGCGGCAGCTCGTCCTCGTCCCGCCGCGCGGCGGCGTAGCGCTCGGCCAGCGAACAGCCCGGAAGCAGGGGTTCGTGGGGCACA
>JACPDV010000547.1 GCA_016183835.1 Armatimonadota bacterium | reverse complement strand
TCGGCCCTCCCGCGCGGATCGATCTCCTCGCGCCCGACGGTGTCCGCGGCACCGGGTGCCGGCATCACGGTGCAACCGGAGGAGTACTCCGCCGTCCAGTCGTCCACGCACTCGTGGACCGGCATGTCGTAGCCCGCCATCCGCCGCCCCAGGTCGAGCCCGAGGCGCATCGCGTCCATGTCGGCCAGGCGGAGCGTCGCCAAGCCGAACACCGGGTCCGTCCCCGCCACCAGCCGCAGCGTCACATTCCGCCCGTGGTACGTGAACAGCGCGTCCCGCCCCGCGGCCAGACCCAGGGCCGCCAGGTCCGCCGCCTTCAGCTCCGCCGTGCCCGCCGCGGCACCGGGCACCACCAGCGCCTCCTCGGAGAGGCCCTCGCCCGTCAGCCGGTCGGCCAGCGTCGCCACCGGCACCACGCGCACCGGCTCGGGCGACACCACCACGTCCCGGCCGATCCGCAGCGGCTGGTCGAACTCGACCACGCCCGCGAACCGTCCCGCCGGCGCCGCCGCCGCGCGCACCTCAAGGGTCACGCCATGGAGGTCGTCGCCGTGGTCGCCGAGCATCAGGGCGATCGCCGCGGTGTTCGCCTGCCGCGGCGCGTCGGGGCTGAGCCGCCAGTTGGCGCTGTGGCCGATCGGCCGGTAGATCAGCCTCACATCGTTGAGCGCCGGATCGAACTCGCCGCGCACTTCGAGCTGGAACGGTGCGCTGCGCCCGGCGCCGTCGAGCTGCACCAGGGCGGCCGGGCCGCCGCCGGCCTGCACGGTCACGGCGTTGGCCGGCGCCCGCAGCACCGGCACCACCGTCACGCCGCCCGTGTCGGTCAGCGTGACCAGCACTTCGAGGTTGGCGCCGTGGGGGATCTCCACCGTGGCATGCGTGCTGGGCCGGCCTTCCGGGGTGAAGTGCAGCTCGCCCTCGTCGGGCAGCTCCAGGCCGTCCAGGTCGATCTCGAAGTGGCCGTCGCCGTCCGTGCGCACGGGCGGGCCGATGGGGTTGTTGGCGCTGTCGCGGAGCTGCACCGTGGCGTTGGCCACCGGCTGCGCGTTCTGATCGACGACCTTGCCGAAGATCCCGGCGCCCGGCGCGTTGTCGGTGGTGGTGGAGGTGCCCTTGAACCCGCCTCCGCAGCCGGCGAGCAGCGGCAGCCAGAGCAGACCCACCCAGCCCAGACGGCACAGCGTCATCCCGCGCTCCCGGTGACCATCCTGTCGATGCGGCGGCGTGGTCCTCGCGCGCCAGCAGGTCGCCCGACACCTTGGCTAGAACGAGCCCGGCCAGCTCCGCCATCAACGCCGCGCGGGGCGACTCCAGCCGGGCCGCCTGCCGCATGGCGCCGTGGAGGGTGGCCCGAGCCCGGTCCACCTCTCCGCGGAGGGCCAGCGCCGCCGCCAGGTGGGCCAGCCGCATGGCGTCGAGGTCGCCCAGCGCCTGCCCGAAGGTAAGCGGGGCCGCGCGGGTGAGCGCGTTGGTGGCGGTGTCCGCATCGCCACGCATTACAGCATAGTGCGCCAGGTTGAGGAGCGCATTGGCGAGCCGGTAGGGACCGCCGGCGGCCTCGGCCGCCGCCAGCTCCTGCCGGGCCGCCGCCTCGGCCGCCGGCAGGTCGCCACGTGTGAAAGCCGCATTGCCGCGGATCTCCTGGGCCACTGAGCGGGCCAGGTGGGCCTGCACCGGATCTTCGTCGGCGTGGGCGTCGGCCAGGGCGAGGATGTCGTCGCACAGATCGTCGGGCGGGTCTTCGCCGCGGTAGTTGGCGCGCAGCTCGGCGAGGTTCTTGAGCGCCTTCCAACGCACGGTCCAGTCGTCGCACTCGGCGGCGCGCCGGGCGGCGTCCTCGGCCTCGGCCAGATCGCCCAGGAAGAGCGCGAGCTGCGACAGGTTGTAGAGGTTGTTCAGCGCGTCGCGGCTGCGCCCTCCGACTTCCTCGACGGCCTGGTAGAAGGCCTCCGCCTGGCGGGCGAGGCGGACGGCCTCCGGATAGTCGCCCTGCTCGCCCAGGCCGCGGGCCGAGCGCGCCAGCGCGCGCGCCGCCGGCTCGAGCACCGCCGAGCCGTAGACTGGCCTGAGCGCCTCGGCGGCCGCCACCACGCGGTCACAGAGCGCGCGCAGCTCGCTCCACTGCCCCTCGCCGCGCTCGATCCGGCCCTCCAACGCACCGAGCTCGGACTCGGCCTCCTGCACCCAGGCCAGCCGCTCGGCCGCGTCGCCCACCAGGTCCGGCGCCGGCCGGTGGTCGCGATGCTGCCAGCGCACCACGCCGGTGATCGCCGCGCCGGGCTCGCGGCGTGCCGGGTAGCCGGGATTGGCCGACTCGAGCGCGCCGCCCGCACCGAGGCGCTGGAGCAGCTCCGTGCCGTCCGTGAGGCGGGCCGTGACGAGCTGCCCGGGCGCGGCGGTGTCGGCCGCCTCGACCGCCACCAGATCGCCGTCCTGGAGGAGCGGGTGATGGGCGTCGCCGCGCACCTGCCAGAGCGTGACGCCCTCCACCTGCGCGGCTGCGAACAGGCGCCAGCCGCAGGGCTCGCGCACGAGCACCGGCTCGGACCCGTCGCCGAGGTAGCCGACCACGGGGACGAGCAGGTCGCCGCCGCCGCGGCCGGCGGGGCGGTCGAGGGCGGCCTGCACATGCTCCCAGCCGGCGTCGCCGCCGGCCTCCTCGCCCAGGAACCAGCTCACCGGGCGGCGGAGCACCTCGGCCAGCCGCAGCAGCTCCTGATAGCGCGGCTGCCGACGGCCGGTCTCCCAGTTGGAAATGGTCTGCGGATTGCAGGGCACGCGCTCGGCCAACTGGGCCTGCGTGTAGCCCAGCTCCTCCCTGGCCGCCGTGATCCGCGGTCCGAGCTGCATGTCCGCTATCCTACTCGATCAATGCGCACGGATCGACCCGTCGCATTGTCATTATACTCCCCCACGGCTCCCCAGTCACCCCCGTTTCGCAACCAAATTGCAAGATCCAATCGGCTTGACTATAACGGTTCGGCGGGAACATACTAGAACGAAGCGATGTAGCTCGCGGAGGGCAGGCTGCCGGCACCGGGTCGCCCGGGAGCGGCTGGCCACCTGATGGAGGAGAAGCAATGAGACGACTGGCGACTTGCTTGGCGGCCTTGGCGTTCCTGACCGCCTACGGCTGCGGCGGCGGCGGCACTGCGACCGGTGGCTCGGGCGTCCCGGCGGCGAGTTTCGGCCGAATGACCAACGACACCACGACGACCGGTTCAACGGGGGCCATCTCGGGCACCGCGACGAGCTCCACTGGGCAGCCGGTGCCTGGCGCGTCGGTGACCGTCTCGGCGGCGGGCGCCGCCGGCAGGCAGGCGGGCACCGGCCGGCCGTCGTTCACCACCCAGGCGAACGTCAACGGCGGGTTCAGCATCGGCAACATGCCACCCGGCCACTACGCGCTCGAGCTGGATTTCGAGGGTGTGGGCGAAGACAACAGCGAGGTCGAGGTGCACGCCGGACAGGTGGCGCACCTGGGCGAGCACCACATGCGGCCCCGGCCCGGTGAGGGCGAGGGCGGCGGAATCTTCAACGGCGGCCCCGGCATCGACGTGGGCGTGATCGTCGGCACGGTGAAGGAAGAGAGCAACAATCCCATTGCCGACGCGCGGCTCTCCATCGACGAGGTGGCGCACGCCATCAGCGGCCCGCTCGGCAGCTATGCCTTCCGGCCGCTGCGCCCCGACACCTACACCGTGCGCTGCCGCGCGGTGGGCTTCGACGACGCGGAGCTCGAGGCCACCGTGCAGGCCGGGCTGCCCACCCAGCTCGACTTCGTGCTCAAGCTCGGCACCAGCAGCATCCCGACGGTCGATCCCGCGACGGTCACCGGCACGGTCACCGACGCCGACACGAGCGAACCGCTGGCCGGCGTCTCGGTGCACCTCGAGGACGGCCGGGCCGAGACGACCACCGACGACCTGGGCCAGTTCTCCTTCACCCACGTGCGGCCCGGCATGCACGTCCTCAAGGTCGAGGCCGACGGCTACCGGCCCTACGTGCAGCCCCTCATGTGCCCGCCCGGCTCGACCATCGACGTGCCCGTGCAGCTCCACGCCAAGCCGGCCGACGAGACGCGGAAGGGCACGCTGCACGTGGTGGTGACCGACGCCGCCGACGGCAGCCCGCTGCACGCGGCCGTGGTGATCGGCGACCACCGGCCTTTCTACACCGATGACAACGGCGAAGTGACCGTCGAAAACGTGCCGGTCGGCGACCACAACCTGGTGGTGATGGCGCGCCGCTACGAAGCGGTGCGGCAGGTCGTCACCATCGTGGCCGACCCGACCACCGACGTGGGCGTGCAACTGACCGCCCACGTCGGCGCCGAGCCGCCCGAGCACGGCGGCGAGCACGGATAGAGATCCCCCCACGACCCACCCGACCCCACCGGCGCCCGGCGGAGCTTCCGCCGGGCGCCGGTTGTTGGGCCGTCACGCACCGGTCAGCAGCGCCGCCGCGTCGCGCGCCACGATGATCTCCTCGTCCACCTTGACGACCAGCACCGCCGCCGGGGAATCGTCGGCCGAAAGCACGCCGGTCGCGCCGGCCTCGTTGCGCTCGGGGTCAAGCCACACGCCGCACCAGTCCAGCTCGGCACACACCCGCTCTCGCAGCAGCGGGCTGTTCTCGCCGATCCCGCCCGAGAAGCTGAGCACGTCCAGGCCGCGCGTGGCCGTCAGGCAGACGCCCACCCAGCGCAGGATGTTGACCACGAACAGGTCGATGGCCAACTGCGCGCGCTGGTTCCCGGCCGCCGCGGCCGCCTCGATGTCGCGCATGTCGCCGCTCACGCCGCTCACGCCGAGCAGACCTGACTCCTTGGTCAGCACGCGGTTCAGCTCTGCCGCGGTGAAGCCGGCCTCCTCGATCAGGTAGGTCAAGACGAACGGGTCGAAGTCGCCCGAGCGGGTGGACATCGGCGTTCCGGCCTGCGGCGTGAAGGCGCTGGAGATCTCCACGGACCGCCCGTCCACCATGCCGCACACGCTGGTGCCCGAGCCCAGGTGGCAGTTGACCAGCCGCAGCGCCGGGTAGCGCGCGCCGAGGAGCCGCTCGGCCTCGCCGGCGGCGTAGCGGTGAGCGCAACTATGGAAGCCGTAGCGCCGGATGGCGTGCTCGGTGTACCAGCTCTCGGGCACGGCGTAGCGGTACCGGGCGGGCGGATGGGTGAGGTGGAAGTGGGTCTCGAAGGTGCCCGCCTGCGGGGTGTCGGGGAGCAACTCGCGGAGGCAGCGAATGGCGGTGAGCGCGGGCTGATTGTGCACCGGCACGACCCGCGCGAAGCGCTCCAGGGCCGCCTCCACCGCGCCGTCCACGAGCCGCGCGCCGCTCACCTCCGCGCCGCCGTGAGGCAGCTTGTGCGCCACCGCCGACAGCTCGGCCAGCCCGTTCAGGACGCCGTGCTCGGGGTGACACAGCAGCTCCAGGACCCGCCGGATGCCGCTCAAGTGGTCGGGCACGGGCGTCTCTTCGCGCAGCGGCTCACGGCCGGCGGCGTGGTGGGTGAGCACGGCGCGGTCGGTGCCCAGCCGGTCGATGTCGCCGCGGGCGAGAACCGTCTCCTCGGGCATCCGGTAGAGCTTGTACTTGAGGCTGGAGCCGCCGGTGTTGAGGACCAGGATGGTCATGGCTGCGCCAGCCCCAGCTCGCCGGCGATGCCCTGCAGCGCCGCGATGCACACGGTCAGGTGCTCGTCGAGCTCGACGCCGAGCTCCTCGCAGCCGCGGGCGAACTGGTGCACCTTGTCGAACTCCTTCTGCACCAGGGCGCGGCGGGCCCAGGCCAGGTTGGCGTCCTCGGGCTTCCCGAAGAGGACCCGCTTCATGTTCTCGT
>JACPDV010000546.1 GCA_016183835.1 Armatimonadota bacterium | reverse complement strand
GCTCCTGTGCGGGGCTTCTCCTTCTTCGGCAGGATGGCCCACCCGTGCCGCCGAATCGCGTTCACTTACGTTCCGGGCTATCGGTTGCCTACGCGAGCTTCGGACCTGCACAGGTACTCCCGGCGGGATTTCAACCCGCTAGCGACGTGCGCTGCGAGGCGCACCCAAGGCCGCCTGCGCGCCCTACCGCAATACCCCCGAGGCCGCGCAGGCGGCCTTCGTCTTCCCAGCCGGTACTTCAGGGCCGGTCCGTACCCAGATCCGGACCCAGATCCGTACCCCGGTCCGTCGGCACCTCCAGCGGCTCCATCTCGGCATCGCCACCCCGCCCTCCGGCATGGTGCTCCGCCTGCCCGCGGATGTACGCCCGCACCCGATCCACCTCCCGCGGGCCGACCGCGATCACCGCGTACCCGCCTTGCCAGCGGAACAGCGCCTTCGCACCACCGGCATGGTTGGCGGGGTGGGACGACACGCCCTTGGCCTGGTTGACGAGGAGGGCGATCGAGCAGTTCGGATCCAGCCTGACGAGCAGATGCACGTGGTCCTCGGTGCCGCCAATGTCCAACACCTGCACCTCGAGCTTGTGGCACTCCGCTCGGATGCATGCGTAGACCTGCTCGCGAAGCGGCTCACGGAGCAATGGCGCGCGGTCGCACGTGCCCCAGACCAGGTGCAGGAAGGCCTCGTTGTGCCGGTGTCGCATTGCCGACCGCCTCCTTCCGGCCCGTCAGACCTCCTCCGCCTCCCCCTCCGGCAGCCCCACGTAGTCCCAGAACCGCGTCCCTGCCCGCCCGTCGCGCCGCAGATCCGGCACCGGTAGCGGCGCGCCGCCCTGCTCCGCAGACTTCGCCGCCACCATCCCCGGCAGGCTGTACTCGATCATGCGGTAGACGTCGATGGGCGACGGCCGGCCCGCCAAGAGCGCGTCGGCGAAGGTCTTCGCCACCTTCAGGTCTACCCCGCCGTGCCCGGTCGAGGTGTCGTCGGTCGCCGCCGCCAGGCCGATCTTCAGCCGCTGCCAGCCCTCCGCCTCGGTGCGCTTGGCGTCGAACAGCCGGCCGTGGTCCTCGTAGAAGAACCACTCGGCGCTGCCGCCCGTGCCCAGCAGCCGGTAGCGATGCTCGCTCGGCAGGTGAGGGCTGAGCGCCACCATGATCTTGATCAGCACCCCCCCGGCCGTCTCGAACAGGGCGATCTGGGCGTCGGGCCGGAGCGGCGTGTCGGCGCACCGCCAGGCGCTCGAGCGGCACGACACCGACACCACCCGGTCATCCAGCACCTCCAGCAAGGGGCCAAGATCGTGCGTCAGGTACTGGATCGGCGGCTGCGCGGCGCGCCAGCTTGGGACAGTGTCCGTCACCCCCTCCGCCCGCGCCGCCGTGGGGCTCAAGTAGCGGCCGTCGGGCGTGACCAGGCTGTTGCGGATGGAGTGCAGGTACTCCCCGTCGGCCACCGACGGCTCACCCAGGCGGCCCTCGATCAGCCACTTGCGCCAGTGGGGGAGGAAGTCGTAGAAGCAGGTGTTCTCCGCCGCCATGTAGTAACCGCCGGTGCGCTCGACCGTGGACTTCAGCGTCAGCAGATCGTCCGGCGTGAAGGCGCCGGGGATCTCGCTCAAGACCGCGCAGCCGGCTTCCAGGGCCTGGCAGGCGTGCGCCACCTGGAGCCGCGCGTTGCTGGCCACCACCACGGCGTCGGGCTTCAGCGCCAGCAGGTCGTCGTACTCGGCCAGCACCCGCCCGCCTGCGGCCTCCACCTGCTCGCGATCGCGCTCACGGCTGGCCTCGATGCGGTCGGCCACGGCGATCACCTGGCAGTTGTCCAGGCGAAGGAAGTTGTGGAGGTGCGTCCGGCCCCGGCGCAGCCCGAGGATCCCCACGCGCAGCTTGTCCATGAGACCCGGCTCCGGTCGGCCGGAGGCTAACCCACAGGCTGGCGGAAGTCAACCGGTGTGGAATCGCTGGCAGGGCGGCAGGTTCGTACGCTTACGGCGCGACGATGAAGACGACTCTCGCGCGGGCGAGGAACCCGGCCTTCGCGTCTGCCTCCACCACCGCCTTGGCGTCGCCGTCAGCCAGTACTGGATCGGCGCTGTTGGTCTTGGAGCGGCCGATGGCGTACACGAACAGCGGGTTCGTCCCGGCCGTCCCGTCGGCCAGGGCTTCCGCAACGGACGAAGCATAGACGGCGTTGGCGGGATCGCCCGGGGCGCGCTCCCACGCCGGCTTGCCGTCTCGCCGTTCCACATGCGGATCCGCAGCCCGCGCTATGGCGTAGCCTTCAGCCTCGAGGATCAGGCCAGTGATTGGTTCGCCCGGGTGCAATGCCCTGGCCGAGGGCGGAGGGGCGGAGGCGGACAGGCGGGTAGTCCATTCGCTGTCAGTTAGCGAGGGCGCGGTGTCGAGCTGAACCGGCTGAGCGGCCAGCGGGGCCCGATGTGCGCTCAGGACGATCCCTTCATGGTTCGAGCCGAACCTCTCGGGTCGCATCGCCAGCAGGTAGCGCCCGGCAAGGTTGAGGCCGACGGTGCCGTCAGGTAGCTGGTAGGTCCTGGGCGTCCCCACACCTCCGGTGCCTGATCCGACTGTCTCCTCCGCGAGCAGGCGCCAGCCGTCGAGCCGGCTGGTCCACAGCGCCACTCGTTCGGCAAACGCCTCGCCGCCGCCAATGTCTGTCCCGCCCATCGGACCCTCGCCCGTGACCAAAACTACTCCTCCTTCGACGCGTGGTACGTCGCTGATGCCCACCGCGTTGCTCGGGCCGCGCCGGTCCGGCTCCAGGACGCCGAGGTAGCCGCACGAGCGTGCCGCGACGGCGTCGGGCAGAGCCCGCTCCGGCGGCGCTGGCCGGTCGGCCACGCAGCGCAGTCCCGGCTCTGCCGGCGCGGCCACCGGAGCCGCGAACGCCAGTTGGAAATTCCACATGCTTCCGGAGCCGGCGAACCAGTTGCCATCCTGCGTCCATTCCCAGACTCCACCGGCCATGCCGAAGAGGCCGAGCGGGTGCAGAGATTCGGAACTGAACAGGGCCGCCGCCATGGGATTTGTGTCGCCCTCGCCGGCAGGCAGGAACGGCCCGGCCAAGACCGACACGTCGGCAAGCAACTCCATTTCCTTGATGCTCGTCCGCGTCTCTGACTCCATCCAGCGTTCCGACAAGCCGGCCTTCGGCTCCCGCCACGGCGCCGTGGCCAGCCAGTAGTACGGCAACGCCCATGGCACCGCGCCGCGAATGAGCAGGTCCGCCTCGTCCCTACTCGGCAGGCGGCGGCCCGCCCAGACCGCGTAAGCCTTGGCGTCGTCGAGGCTGACACCCATCACAGGGTAGCGCTCCGTGCACCACTCGGGAAGCCCCGGCAGAGCCCGGCCGGTCGCCGCGCAAAACCGCTTGTACTGCCCCACCGTCACTTCGTGGAGGTCCGCCCAGAAGGCCCTGTCGCCCGGCACCAGGACTTGTGGCATGCCGTCGGGCTCGGCGACCCGGTACCACGACCAGTCCAACCCTGCCGGCGGCACGAAGTCGCTCAAGTACTCGGGCCAGCCCGCCGGTCGCACGCCCGCCGGCGGAACGCGCTGCAACTCGATCCGGCCCAACTCCTGCGGCTCGCCCCGGACCAGCGTCACGTCGAACGCTCGCGGCACGTAGCCGGGCTGCCGCACCTCCACCCGCACTGTCTTGGTCGGCCCCTCAAGATCGTAGAGTTGCCAATATGGAGTGCGTCCGACGGTCTTCCCATCCACCACCACCGCGGCGGCTGACGGGTCGGTCGGGACGTGCAGCGTGGCGTTCAGCCGGACCTCCTCGACCCGGCCAGGCTTCGGCTTTCCGCGCAGCACCACGAAGTCGCCGCCGCCGGCCTCGAATCGCGGCGTCTGCTCCCGGTGCGCCCGCTTGGCCCACGCCGCCACCTGGCTTTGCACGTAGCTCGCCAGACTGCTCAACGCCACCGTCCCATCCGCTTCCTTCGCCCCGTCCTGCAGGCCCTTCAACAGGTACGTGGTGAAGGCCCCGTGCCCTTCGTCCGGGTTCTCCCAGGCCCGCTGACCCAGTCCGCACGCCAGCAGGAGCGCCGTATCGGGCACCTTCCCGCCGACGAACGCCGGCCGCACACCTCGGGCCAGCCCCTCCGTCAGCATGGCGTCGGAGTCCGACCGGCCCGCAGTCGGGTCATGCCGGCAGGCGTCGATGACGAACAGGACGTGCGAGCCCTGGACCCCGCGCAGCTTCTCCTGCACCAGCCGCATCGGCAGCGACGTGTCCGCCAGCAGCTCGCGATCGGAGTCCACCGTGAGCAGATGCCCCTCGTCGCCGATCTGCGTCCCGTGGCCGGAGAACATGAAAACCAGGGTGTCTCCCTCCACCGCGCGCTCCCGCGCCTTCTGCAGCGCCACCAGGATGCTCGACCTCGACGGGCGACGGAGCGGCCCCGTCTCCTCGTTGGTCAGCACGGCTATGTTGCGATCGGGTACGCCCGCAGCCCGAAACGCGTCCGCTACAGCGCGCACATCCGCGACGGCGAACTGCAGGGACGTGAAGCCGGGGTTGTCGTAGGCATCGATGCCGGCGACAACCACGTACGTCTCCGCGGCGTGCGACACGGCAGCGAGGAGAAGTAGCAGCAACCACCGACCCATGGCCTGGCCCCCGGTTCACCCCGTTGCGACGACCTGCAGTGTAGCACGATGGCCGATCGCTACACACGGGGTGCCGGCCGCGACGGATGGCCCTCTCAGTGCGGCGCCACACCGCGTCGTGCCTCGATTCCGTTTGTCCAATACTCCATCCTGTGCTACGATGGCCGTGTCGCTGACGCAGCGTGAGAGCGCCGTGGGCGACACCCGTGTGAGCGGGAGAGGCCGGTTCGTATGACCACCGACCGACCAACCAGAGAGCGCGACCGAGAACCTCGGCTTCCGCGCTCCCACTCCCCTGCTTGGAACCACCTCTTCCCCTCCGTCTTCTACCATCTTCAGGCGGCGGCGCGATCGAGGGCGTGAGGGACACGGGTCGGCCCGCTTGACGAGACGGCAGACGAGGAGTTCGGCGGCATGGCCATACGGATGCTGGACATCGCGGCGCAACTGGCCCCGATCCAGGATCAGCTCGAGGCGGCGGCGACCAAGGTGCTGCGTCGCGGGCAGTTCATCCTGGGCGAGGAAGTCGAGTCCCTCGAGCGCGAACTGAGCGAGTACTGCGGCACCCGTTTCGCCGTGGGTGTGGCGTCGGGCACCGACGCACTGATGCTCGCCCTCGCCGCCTCCGGCGTCGGGCGCGGCTCGCAGGTGGTCACCACCCCGTTCACCTATGTCGCCACCGTGCAGGCGGTGACGCACCTCGGCGCCGAGCCGGTGTTCGTCGACATCGACCCGCAGACGTTCTGCATCGACGCGGAGCAGGTCAAGCGGGTGGTCGGGCGGCGGACGAAGGCCATCCTGCCGGTGCACCTGTTCGGCCAGTGCGCCGAGATGGACCCGCTCACCGACCTTGCCGCGCGGCGCGGGATCACCGTCATTGAGGACAGCGCGCAGGCGGTGGGCGCCACCCATCACGGGCGCGGCGCGTGCAGCCTGGGGCACCTGGGATGCCTCAGCTTCTACCCCACCAAGAACCTCGGCGCCTGCGGCGACGGCGGGATGGTGCTGACCAGCAGCGAGGAGCACTACGAGAAGCTGCGGCTCCTCCGGGTCCATGGACGCACCGACGGGTACTTCTACCACCTCGACGGCTTCAACAGCCGGCTGGACGAGATCCAGGCCGCCTTCCTCCGCGTCCGGATGCGCGGGCTGGCCGACTACACGCGTGCGCGGCAGGCCAATGCGGCGCTGTACAATGAGCTGCTGGCGGGCATCCCCGGCGTGCGGACGCCGTTCGTGCCGGCGCACAACCAGCACGTCTACCACCAGTACTGCATCATCGCCGAGCGGCGCGACGACCTGCGCGGCTACCTGAAGACCCACGGCATCGACTCGGCCGTCTACTACCCGCTGCCGCTGCACCAGCAGCGCATCTACCAGCGGTTCCGCTCGCGCGGGTTGACGGTGGCCGAGCGGACGAGCCAGGCCATCCTCGCCCTCCCCATCGCGCCGGAATGTGTCAACGACGACGCCGTCCGCAGCGTGGCCGAGGCCGTACGGGCGTTCTACCAGAAGTGATTCCGCCCCGACCCGGGCGTGCTTCGGCATCCCCTCCGTTGGCTGCCGACCGGCGGTGTGTCGCCAGCCGGATCTGGCGGTGATCCACAATGCGATCCAAGGAGAAGCTCCGTTGAGCCACGACGTGAAAGACCTCGCCCTCGCCGATGCCGGTCTGCGCCGGATCGAGTGGGCCGACCACGAGATGCCCGTGCTGCGGCAGATCCGCGATCGCTTCGCCGCCACCCAGCCGCTCGCCGGCCAGGTGCTCGGCGCCTGCCTGCACGTCACCACCGAGACCGCCAACCTGGTCCGCACGCTCGAGGCCGGCGGCGCGGCGGTGCATCTCTGCGCCTCCAACCCGCTCAGCACGCAGGACGACGTGGCCGCGGCGCTGGTGCAGCACTTCGGCGTGCCCACGTACGCCATCAAGGGCGAGGATCGCGACACCTACTTCCGCCACCTCAACGCGGTGGTGGACGCCGGCCCGACGATGACCATGGACGACGGCTGCGACCTGGTCACCCTCCTCCACCAGGGCCGCCGCGAGAAGCTCGGCGCCGTGATCGGCGGCACCGAAGAGACCACCACCGGCGTGATCCGGCTCAAGGCCATGACCGCCGATGGCGCGCTGAAGTACCCCGTGATCGCTGTCAACGACGCCCAGACCAAGCATCTTTTCGACAATCGCTACGGCACCGGGCAGTCGACCATCGACGGCATCATCCGCGCGACCAACGTGCTCCTGGCGGGCCGCACCTTCGTCGGCGGCGGCTCCGGCTGGTGCGCGCGCGGCGTGGCCAGCCGGGC